>JAJYFE010000055.1 GCA_021785435.1 Planctomycetota bacterium | reverse complement strand
ATCTCCGCTGGCGGGCCGGGTCATCGAACTGGCGGCGGTCTACGGGTGTTATGGTACGCCGCAGATCACGGCGTTGTTACGACGGGAAGGCTGGCTGGTGAACCACAAGGCGGGTGGAACGGATCTGGCGGTCGGCCTAAAAGTGCCGCAGAAACAGCCGAAACGTGGGCGTTTATGGAGGAACGATGGCAGTTGTGTACGGCTGCGTCCGGCGTATAAGGATCATGTGTGGGCGTATGACTTCGTGAGGGACCGGACACATGATGGAGTCCGCTTTAAGATGCTGACGGTCGCGGATGAATTTACGCGGGAATGCCTGGCCATCGACGTAGCGTGTAAGTTGACCAGCGATGACGCACTGGAACGCTTGTCCTGGCTGATGGCCACGCGTGGGGTGTCGGCGCCTATCCGCAGCGATAAGGGGCCGGATTTTACGGCGCAGGGTGTACGGCGATGGTTGGCGGACGTCCAGGTCAAGACGTTGTTTATCGCACCGGGGAGTCCGTGGGAGAACGGCTACGTGGAGAGCTTTAACGGGAAGTTGCGGAACGAGTTGCTGGATCGGGAGATATTTTACAGTCTGCGGGAGGCCAAAGTGTTGATTGAGCGGTGGCGGCAGCATTCCAACCAGGTACGGCCGCATTCGGCCTTGGGCTACTGGCCGCCAGCGCCGGAAACGCAGGCCGTGGGCTGGCCCTGCGCTACGCTCCGGGCCACCCCACGGCTAAATTACCCGGACGGACTCTCACAAGGTTTGGTATGATTCGGGGGGGGAAGGTCAGGTTGCCAGTGACTGCAACGATTGAAGCACCAAAGGTGACAATATTTGTTTGCTCACGCCCCATTTAAAGATGCGACGAATTCGATTAACGCGGCCATTAATGACCCGGCGGCATAATCCCTGGTCGATCATCGCCTGCCGCACCGCCTCAAGGGCAAGAGGACCGAATTGGGACGCGGAACTTTGACCGTGGAGGGTTGTCATAGGCCGCGCGGCATCACGAAGATTCTCGACTTCGCCGGTAGGCTGGTCATTCTTCACGTAATAGCCGGTGGCAAACTGCCAGTAGGCCGAAAAGAGTTCATTGACCGTCAGGTCATGCTCATGCGTCGCATCTTCAGGAGCCCTGGCTGTCGGCGGAGTTGCCAAGTCTTGGTGGTGATTGGCCAGCCATTCGGCAACGATCCGGTCATACTCGCTCCTGCTCTCGGCACTGCCGTAAGTGCCGAGGTACAGATCCTTGCCGTTCAAGGTAATGACACCTTGGCCGGATGCTTTGTGAAGGCGGTAAGAAGGAAGTTTTCGTGTGAGCTTAGGCATTTGGCGACCCTTTCCATCTTTGCCAAAACGGTATATACCGTTTTGGCTCGGACTTCTGGGCCGCTTTACCCGACGCAGGTAACTACGCTAAGTCGCGTTCAGCCAACTACTTACATTCACAGCGGGCGATGGGACTCGAACCCACAACAGCCAGCTTGGAAGGCTGGCGCTCTACCATTGAGCTACGCCCGCGGGGCAGTGATCAGCGTTCAGCCATCAGCTATCAGTCGCCAGCGCTCGGCGTTCAGTGATCGGCGGTCCGAGTACCAGGATGGTTGACGGCCTGTGCCAAGGGGCTGGCTGAATCGCCTGCTGGCTGGCACCCGGACGCAGCCGATGGATCGCTGGGCCCATCCCACACAAACCGCGGAGCCGCAGCGTTATCCCAGCCGACCCGTGAGCCGACCGCGAAATCTGAGGCTTTTTGCCCCGGTGGGAGTCGCACCGTAACGTCATAGCCCACCCGCACCACAAGTTCATTGTGTTCGTCGCGCTGGGCCAGCACCAACCCCTGCATTCGCCGCGGACGGCCGAAAAGTGGCTCGACATAATTACCGCCTTGGCTGACGGCCTCCATTTTACGCGCTACGGCGTGAATGGTTCCAAAGACGTTGCTGCCCCGCACCGGTGGCGTGGGGGAATCAAATTGGAAGCTGTTACGGTAGTTGCCGGGCGGGGCCCGCAGAGTCAGACCGTCGGTGTCAACATTTTCGACGATAAATTTCATCGCACGCCTCCGGCACCATGAATCATAGCCGTACCGGGATGTCCAGGCAACTCATACGTGGGACAGCGCCGCTGGGGGAATCTATGATAGTTTCGGTCATGAGAGCCTTGCCGAAATATAGGTGGTCAGGCCGCATACAATCGGCACGGGCCCGCCGGGGTGGGAAGATGAAGCAGGACTACGCCTGGGGTTATGATTAGGATTAGGCAGCGAAAAGGATCAAGGATGGGAGCAGGGGCACAGAGCGAACGTATGCTTATCGACACCCATTGCCATTTGACCTATGCCGGGCTGCTGGAAGATCAGCCAGCCGTGGTACATCGCGCGGTTCAGGCTGGCGTCGCCCGTATGATTACCGTCGGCACCCATCCGGCGGATCATCCGCTGGCGTTGCGGGCGGCGGAAACATTTCCAGAGGTCTTCGCCGCCCTGGGGATTCACCCCCATCATGCGGCTGAAGTGGCCTCGGATTTTGGAACGTCGTTGCGCGCGGCGTTGACCGCCCAGCGGCGGGTTGTTGCGATCGGCGAGTGCGGCCTCGATTATCACGGTCATTCCGCCGCCGCGGAGGTCCAGAAGGAAGTGTGGTTGGCCCAATTGCAGCTGGCGGAAACCCTCGGCAAACCGGTGATTCTGCACGTCCGCGAAGCCCACGCGGACGCCCTGGCGATGTGGCGCGACTTTCCCCATCTGCGGGGCGTGGTGCATTGCTTTTCCGGCACGCCGCAGGAAGCGTCGCGCTGGATTGAATGCGGTGCTTACCTTGGTTTCACGGGTATCATTACGTACAAAAACGCCCCGGAGGTCCGAGCCGCCTGCCGCCTGACACCGGCGAATCGTCTGCTCCTTGAAACCGATGCGCCGTATCTAAGCCCACAGCCGGTACGCAAAATAAAGATTAATGAGCCGGCGTTTGTGACCCACGTGGCAAATCAGGTGGCGCTGGAGCGAGGAATTACCCCCGAGCGCCTTGGTGAGATCACCACCCAAAACGCGGCAGAATTATTCGGAATCTAAACACGAACCTTCCGCATCCGAACCCGTAGCTTTCCTGCTTAACGGCAGAGAACGCAAAGGAATGCTGAAATATTCATAGCCCTCCCGATGGCCATCGGGTTGCGCCATGCTGCTGCGGTTCACAAGGGACGTAATCGCGGCTAGACTACCGCTTTCCTCGTCGCAGGCACGGATAGTGCGGCGGTTGACAAACGGGTAGCGGCAGTGCTTCCATGAGCAAACTTGGGCGTTTTCCCGCGGCGGACTTCTCCAGCGACAAAAGCCGGCTTTCGGGTCGTTGGGCGGGAAGCTCTGCCGCAAGTTTTCTCCATGCGGTCCGCCCCCGCTGTATCGCGGCTTGGGCCGCAGTGCTGCTGCTGGCGGGGAGCGTCCCCGCCCTCCGCGCGGCGACGCGTCCGCCCTCCGCCGCCACGCACCCCGCCGCGATCGCCACCACAGCGCCCGCCCCACCGCCGGCGCCGCCGCCCAGCGGCTTGGCTGGCTGGCCGGTGGCCCGCGTGGAACTGCGCGGCGCCCGGCCTGAGGACCGCGCCCTGATTCGCAACCAAATTCGCGTCACGCCCGGCTCCAGCTACAGCCGGGCGCAGGTCGAGGTGGACGTCCGCTCCATCGCCTCGCTAGGGCGATTTATTTCGGTTCGCGCTCAGGTCATCCCCACGCGCCACCATCGCGTCATTGTCCGTTATGTCGTGCGGGAACGCCCCGTCATCACGGCGGTGCAGTTCGTTGGCAACCGGCATGTGCGGGACGCCACCCTCCAGAATCTGGTTTTGGCCCACGTGGGGGGACCTGTTGATCCATTTATCTTCCAGACCGATCGCCGCAGTATCCGCCAACTTTACCGGAACCGCGGATTTATGTTCTGTCGCGTGCGGATTGCCAAGCGCCAACTGCCCCGGGGTATCGTCCGGTATCGTATTACCGAAGGGCCGCGGACATACATCAGTGCCGTGCATTTTCTCGGCAACCATCTTTATCCTACGTTTTATCTGCATTACAAAATGCAGACCAAGTCGCGCTGGAAGCTCTTCTGGCTGATTCCGATTCAAAAAGGAATTCTCAGCCGACGCGACCTGCGAACCGACACGGCCCAACTCCGCGATCTCTGGACCCAAAAAGGGTTCCTGGACTGCCGTAGTTCCTACATCCTGAAATATAATTCCAATTTGACGCGAGTGGTGGTGCAATATGTGATTCAATCGGGGCCGCGCTACCGCATTGGAAAAATCATCTTCCGCGGCAATCACGTGTTTTCCGCGGCCCAGTTGCAGGCTGACGTTCGTTTCAGGCCGGGCATCTACTACGATCGTAAACTCATCGCCGCGGCGCAACGGCGAATCGCCGACCAATATGGCCGCGCTGGTTACATTTACAGCCGCGTGAAGCCTACCTTTGCGTATTCCTCTCGACCGGGCGTGGTGAATCTCATTTTTCATATCACGGAGGGCGAAACTTTCCGGGTCGGGCAGGTGATTATCCGTGGCAACAGCCAGGTGGAGGATCATGTCGTCCGCCGGGCCATTCGTTTGTATCCCGGTCGCCTTTACGATACCACCGCCGTGCATAAATCAGTGCTGCGCATTCAGGACACCGGGCTGTTTACCCATGCGCACATTACGCCGGTGGGACACCAGCCCCGCACGCGTGACGCCCTGGTGAGCCTGCAGCAAGGCCAGACCGGCCGGTTTTTGATCGGCGCCGGCGTATCCACCACGGCCGGTCTGATCGGCCAGATCAGTTTTGAGCAGAAGAACTTTGATATCACCGCCCCGCCCCATTCGCCGGGGGAATTTTTCCGCGGCCAGGCCTTCAAGGGCAACGGCCAATATTTCCAGATTCTGCTGGAGCCAGGCACGGTTTATCAATTGTACCGGGTCACCTTTTCCGAACCGTATCTGTGGGACAGCCCCTATAGTTTCACCAACAGCGCCTACTACTTTACGGAGGGCTTCAACAGTTACAACCTTTCCCGGATTGGCGACCGCGTCACCTTCGGGCGGCGGCTGACCAATCACCTGAGCGTTACGCTGGCCTTTCGCGGCGAGGAGGTGGATGTCAGCGGGATCACCGATATTTCCCCCAGCGACATTTCCGCCCCGTCAATTGTGGCCCAGGCCGGCTGGCATCCGCTCACCAGCATCACGCCGGGCATCGCCTACAACAGCACCGACAGCAACATTTTCCCGACCAAGGGCATCAACGCTTCGTTGACAATGGAACAGTATGGCGCCATGGGCGGGGATTACAGTTTCACCAAATTTGACGGCATCTTCACGTGGTACAAAACCGTTCACCGCAATCTGTTTAATCAGAAAACCGTCTTTATGTCGCGCAGCGAAGTTGGGTTCATCCCTTGGGGGCGGTCCGTATTCTTTGAGCGTTTTTACGCGGGCGGTATCGGCTCGCTCCGCGGCTTCACCTACCAGGGCGTCGGCCCGCGCGAAGGGCCGTTGCTGGACCCCGTCGGTGGCAATTTCCTGGCGGTGACCACAGCCGAGCTTAACTTCCCGCTTTACGGCAAAATTCTACGGGGCGTTACTTTTATCGACGCGGGCGATGTTGAACCCAACGTGCATTTTGGTATCATCCGAGCGGACGCTGGCGTCGGGATACGCGTGATTATTCCCTTCTTTGGGCAGTTGCCGTTGGGGATTGATCTGGCGTATCCCATCCAGCGCGGGCACCAGGACCATGTCGAATACGTGAGTTTCGCCTTTGGTTTGCCCATGTAAGAGGCCTTTGAACATAGAAGGAGTTGTTCCATGCTGCAATCTTTTTCCCGCTGGGCCGTTGGCGGCGCGGTGCTGTTGGCCACTATTCCGCTGGCGCGCGGCGCGATCCGGGCCGCATCGGCCGCCCCGGCGCTCACGGCCACCAGCACCCCCGGCGGCGCGGCGCTGCGCGTCGCCACCGTCAATCTGGAAGTCGTGATGAAACACCTCGATCAGGCCCAGTCCGCGCAGGCGAAGTTGGCGCAGCGCCTGCAGACGTTCAAGGATCAGGTCGCGCTGAAAGAAAAAGCCCTGCAAAAGTTGCGCGAACCGCTGAATCCGGAAAGCACCATTTCCTTTAAACCCAATACGCCGGAATATAAAGCCCAGGCCGACAAAGTTCTCAAGGCGGAACTGGCGCTCAAGTTGTTCCAGCAGTATCAGGAAATCAAACTCCAGGTCCGGCACCAGGTGATCGAAGGGCTGATCTACCGCGCCATCAATGCCGCGGTGGCCAAATACGCCAAGGCTCATGGCATCGGCCTGGTGCTGGTGGACAGTGGCATCAATTACAACGTGCCCAAAGAGGCCGACCTGCTCGCTCAAATTCAAAATCGCAAGGTCATGTATGCGGAACCGGGGCTGGACATCAGCAACGCGGTAGCCCAGATGATGAATCAGGCCTATGCCAGCAAGCACGGCGACGGCGACTAAACGGAGCGGTTCGGCCATGCCTTTTTCCGCACGGGAGGCCGCCGCCTGGTGTCAGGGCCGGCTGGAAGGGCCGGGGAAAAACATTTTCCAGGCGATGGAATTCCTTCCCGAGGCGGGTCCGGAACAGCTCACCTTCATCGGCCATCCATCCTACGCCCGGGCGTTCGTAGCCAGCCGCGCCAGTGGCGCCGTGTGCACCAACGGCTTGGCGGTGTCCCGCCGCCCCGAGCAAACCCTGATCTGGGTCCCCAACGCTGATCTGGCCGTGGCGCAAATCCTGGAAAAGCTCGCGCCGCCCCCCCCCTGGCCCCCGCCCGGAGTGCACCCCTCTGCTGTGATCCACGCGGGCGCCGTTCTGGGCCAGGATGTGCGTATCGGCCCGCAGGTGGTGATCCAAGCCGGCGCCGTCATCGGCGAACGTACGGTGCTTATGGCTCAGGACTTCATCGGCGCGGGGGCGTGTCTCGGGGCGGACTGTGTCCTCTGGCCGCAGGTGGTGGTGCGCGACGGTTGCACCCTCGGTCAGCGCGTGATCCTGCACCCCGGTTGTATCATCGGCGCCGATGGCTTCGGGTATCGTTTCGCTGCGGGCCGCCACATCAAAATTCCGCAGATTGGCGGCGTGATCATCGAGGATGATTGTGAACTCGGCGCCAACACCACGGTGGACCGTGGCAAGTTCTCCCACACCGTCATCGGCCGCGGCAGCAAGCTGGATAATTTGGTGCAGGTGGGCCATAATGCCCGTATCGGCCGACACAGTATTCTGGTGGCGCACACGGCGGTCGGTGGATCGGTGCGCGCCGGGGATTACCTGATGATGGGTGGCGGATCGGTCGTCGGTGATCATCTGGAACTAGGCGAGGCGGTGCGCGTGGCAGCCTTTTCCGCGGTGGCCCGCGATACCCCGGCCGGGCAAGCCGTCGCTGGGGCGCCCGCCCGCCCGGCACGGGAATTTTTCGCCCAACTGCGTGCCTATTACCGCCTGCCCCAACTGGCGGAAACGGTGCGCCGTCTCGAAGAACGGATAGCCGAGCTTGAATCCTCCCCAAAAAACGATAGCCCGTGAGGTTTCGCTCCGCGGTCGCGGCCTGTTTACCGGCGAGGATTCCACCGTGATTTTTAAGCCGGCCCCGCCGGGTCACGGAACGGTCTTTGTCCGTGGCGACCTGCAGCGGCCGGTGCGCATTCCCGCTCTGGTGCAGCACATCACGCGGCGTGCCCGCCGTAGCACGCTCCGCAACGGTCCGGATGCTATTGAAACCATTGAACATTGCCTGGCGGCCCTCCACGGCTTGGGCATCGATAATGTGCAGATTGACATCGTAGGCGGCGAATTGCCCGGTTTGGACGGCTCGTGCCTGCCGTTCGTGGAGGCGCTCCAAAAAGCCGGGATGGTGGAACAGACTGTCGAAAAGCAAATCTTGCGCATCAGCGAGCCGGTGGAGGTTACCGATGGCACCTCGGCCCTCGTGGCCTCTCCGCCGGCGGGCGATGAATTTCAGATTATTTACGATCTGGATTATGGCCCCGATACCCCTATCGGCCATCAACTGTTTTCCTATACTCTGGGCACCGACTTTTCCACCGCCATCGCCCCGGCCCGCACCTTCGTGCTGCGCCAGGAGGCCGAACAACTTCGCCAGCGCGGCCTGGGTCTGCACCTGCAACCGGGCGATGTCCTGGTGCTGGATCGGGACGGCCCCCTGGACACCACCTACCGCTTCCCCGACGAATGCGTCCGCCATAAGGTGCTCGATTTAATCGGCGATCTGCATCTGCTCGGCTGCGGCATCCGCGGCAAAATCCTCGCCTGCAAATCCGGCCATAGCCTCAACCACGTCCTGGTCCGCCGGCTGGTTTCCATGCTGCACGCCCAGCGCCATCAAGCCCTGGGCCTGCTGGCCCCGGTCATGGATATCCGCCAGATCAACCGGATTTTGCCGCACCGCTATCCGATGCTGCTGGTGGATCGCGTGTTGGAAATGGATGCGGACCGCCGGGCCGTGGGGCTTAAGAATGTCACCTTTAATGAGCAGTTTTTTCAGGGCCACTTTCCCGGCGCCCCGGTCATGCCCGGCGTGCTGATTATCGAGGGGATGGCGCAGTTGTCCGGCCTGCTGTTGTCGCGCAAACTCGAACATTCCGGCAAAACGCCCCTGCTGTTGTCGATGGACAAGGTCAAGCTGCGCCGGCCGGTCATCCCCGGCGACCAGTTGCTGTTGGAGGCGGAAACCATCCGCGTCAAGGCTCGCACCGGCCACGTACGCTGCCGGGCCATGGTCGGCGATCAACTCGCCGCGGAAGCCATTATCAAATTCATGTTGGTCGATGACCAGGAGTAACGCAAGCCGATGCCGCAGATTCATCCCCTGGCCCTGGTGGAGACAGGCGCCCAACTGGCCGCGGATGTGGTGGTTGGCCCGTTCGCCTATATCGGTCCGAGCGTCACGCTTGGTCCCGGTTGCGTCGTGCACCATCATGCCACTTTGGAAGGGGACACCGTGGCCGGCGCTGGCAACCACTTTTTTCCCTATTGCACCGTCGGCGCCGCGCCGCAGGATTTAAAATACCGCGGCGGGCGTTGCCGCTTGATCCTTGGTGATCGCAACTGTATCCGCGAAAATGTCACGCTGCACATCGGCACTGAGGATGGCGGCGGCTTAACCCGCATCGGCCACGACAATCTGCTGATGGTCAACGTCCACGTCGCCCATGATTGCCAAATCGGGGATCGTTGCATCATCGCCAACAATGTCATGCTGGCTGGGCACATCGAGGTGCAGGATGGCGCCGTCATTTCCGGCGCGGTGGCGGTGCACCATTTTGTCACGGTCGGCCAGTACTCGTTCATCGGCGGTGTTTCCGGCGTGGTACATGATGTGCCGCCCTTTCTGGTGGTCAACGGCCATCCCGCCGGCGTGCGCGGGGTCAACCGCGTGGGCCTGCGCCGCAAGGGTTATAACGAACAGCAGCTGGAGCCTTTGAAAACCGCCTATCGGATGTTATTCAAGGAAAGCGCGCCGCTAAGCACCCAAATGCGCCGCGTGGCTGAGCTTTTCCCGGACCATCCGGACATCGCCACCCTGCTGGCTTTTATTCAGCGCTCCGCGCAAGGCAAGTTCGGCCGCTACCGCGAATCCTTGCGCGGCCAGACCTCCGGCGAGCCTGACGACGCCGCCGACGAGTTGTAGATTTCCCCACCAACCAGAAATTCGCGGTTGGGGGTTGCGATGCGGCCCGGCCGTTCGTATGATGAAACGGGCCAGGGGAGGGTAATGCGGGATGGCCGACGCCCAATCCACCGTGAAATATTTTGTCCTCGACACCAGCGTGCTTCTACACAACCCCGGCGCCTTGTTCAGCTTCGCCGATAACGAAGTGGTAATCCCCTTTGACGTGCTGGAGGAACTCGACAAGTTCAAGAAAGATTCCAACGACGTAGGCCGCAACGCCCGCATGGTGATCCGTCACCTGGACCAGCTGCGGGAGCGCGGCCACCTGGCTACCGGCGTGCGCTGGAACGGCCATGGCGGCTGTATCCGCGTGGCGATGGAGTCGGCTTCCGTGCCCGGTCTGAGCAACGCGGTGCCTGATAACCGCATTATCGCGGTGGCTTGGGCGCTCCAGCAGACCGGCCGCCCCGTCATTTTCGTCAGCAAAGATATCAACGCCCGCATCAAATCGGACGCCCTCGGCCTGACCACGCGCGACTTTGAATCACAGAAAGTCGATTATGAAACCCTTTACGCCGGCTTTCGCCGCATTGCCGCCGCCGGGTCCGTGATCGACCGCCTGTATGCCGACAAACGCCTGGAAGTTTCCGATCCAGTGCTCGCGGCGCTGGATCCGCCGCTGTTTCCCAACGAATTTGTGCTTTTCCACGACGGGGCTGAAAACGGCCAGACGGGCTTGGCGCGCTACGTGGTCGCGCTGCAAGCCGTTCTGCCCCTGCTGCGAACCAAAAAAGCCTGCTTCGGCATTCTGCCGCGCAACGTGCAGCAGACCATGGCCCTCGACTTGCTGCTGGATGACGAGGTGCGCATGGTCACACTGATCGGGACCGCCGGCACCGGCAAAACCCTGCTGGCCCTCGCCGCTGGTATGACCAAGTGTTTCAACGAACAACGCTACGAACGGTTGCTGGTGGCCCGGCCCATTATGCCGCTGGGTAAAGACTTGGGCTTTTTGCCCGGTCCGAAGGAGGAGAAACTCGCGGCCTGGATGCAGCCGATCTTCGATAACCTGGAATTTCTGCTGGTGGACCGCCGCATCCACAGTGGGGAAACGACCAACGTGGAGGCCAAACTGAAAAGCTTGATTGACGGGGGCAAAGTCGTGCTGGAAGCCCTGACTTACATCCGCGGGCGCAGCATTCCTCATCAGTTCATGATCGTCGATGAGGCGCAAAATCTCACGCCGCACGAGATCAAAACCATCGCCAGCCGGGTGGGCGAAGGAACCAAGATTGTTCTGACCGGCGATGCCGAACAGATCGACAATCCCTACCTCGATGCGAATTCCAACGGCCTGTCCTTCACGATCGAAAAACTCAAAGGTTCTGACTTGGTCGGCCATATCACGCTGGAGCGCCCCGAACGCAGCAGCCTCGCCAGCCTGGTCGTCAAAGAACTGTAGGCTCTGACCTGAACCGGGCCACGTCGCGCCCGCCGGCATCATCCTGAGGTCGCCATAGGCGGCCGAACGGCGCGACGGGGCAAGGCGCCTCCATGGCAGCCAACCCCGCCGTGCGGTTTAGTCGCCCCCGGCGACCCTGGCGCTATCCCCCAACCCGTTCCGCCCCAATTCACGGCGGATTGGCCAGCGGTAACCTGGTGTGATAGTCTGTGGGCCTGATGCCAAAAGCCCAGGAGCGAACACCGATCGAAGCCTCGCTGCGGCGAGAAACCGCTAACGGACCGCCTGGCCCGTTGCTGGAGGTGGAGAATCTACGGGTCTACTTTCCCAGCTCGACCGGGCTGTTTCACTCGGCCCGCAACTATGTCCGGGCGGTGGATGGCGTTTCCCTGACCGTCGCGGACGGTGAAACCCTCGGTTTGGTTGGTGAATCCGGCTGCGGTAAAACCACCGTCGGACGCGCCATCCTGCGTCTGCTGCCGCGCGGCAGCGCCGTCATTTCCGGCTCCGTGCGTTTCGCCGGCCAAGAGGTTTACGCCCTTCGGCGTCGTCCCCTGCGAGCACTGCGCCGCCACATGCAGATTATTTTCCAAGATCCCGCCGGCTCGCTGAATCCACGCTTAACCGTTGGCGCCATGATTGGCGAGCCGATCTTGGTGCACCGCCTGGCGCGACGCGATCAGCTCGCGGACCGGGTGGCGGAGTTACTGCGCCGGGTCGGGTTCTCCGCCGATGCCGCCGAGCGCTATCCGCATGAGTTTTCCGGCGGCCAGAGACAGCGCATCGGAATCGCGCGGGCCTTGGCTCTGAACCCGCGGCTGATCATTTGTGATGAGCCGGTATCGGCCTTGGATGTCTCTATTCAGGGGCAGGTGTTGAATCTGTTGGCCGAACTGCAGGCAGCTCTGCGCCTATCTTATCTGTTTATCGCGCATAATCTGGCGGTGGTGGAGCATGTCTCCGATCGCATTGCGGTGATGTATCTCGGCCGGATCATGGAAGTCGGTCCATCCACGACCGTAGTGCGCCAGCCCAAGCATCCTTACACCGAGGCCTTGCTTTCTGCGGTGCCGCAGCCGGAACCACGCCGTCAGGAAGAGCGCATCGCGCTGCGCGGGGAGGTACCCAGTCCGGCCCATCCACCGTCCGGTTGCGCCTTTCATCCCCGTTGCCCCTTGGCCCAGCCACGCTGTCGCCAGGAAAGGCCGCCTTTGGAACCCAAAGGCGGCGATTCCACGCATCTGGCGGCCTGTTGGGAAACGCACTAAAAAAGCAGCATTTCGGATTCCGTTATATGTTATTGGTTACATGTGTTTTACTATTTCTTTTATAGCCACGCATATTCTGGCCTTTTGCGTGACCCCCATCACTTTGCTACCGTGGGTTTTCAATCCGCCGCCCGCGATTTCCATGCGCCCGCGTACGGGTAGTTGAATCTCCACGGGCAGTTTTTTCGGCAGCGCCAGGTCGAGCCTGAACGCTTCGCGCCGGCGCTCCCAGCGGCAGGTGATCGGGCCATGCGGCGTTGGCACGCGGCCCTGGGCCCAGCGCAGATTTCCCGGCTGCGGTGCGATCAGTACCTTGGCAAACCCCGGCGCCGCCGGGCGAACGCCCAGGCCATAGGCCGAAAGAAAATAAGTGGGGGCGGCGCTCCAGCCATGGCAATGACTGCGCGTCTTGCGCTCCGCGTCGGGATAATACATTTCCCAGAAGGTGCTGGCGCCGGCGTCGATCTGGATGCCCCAGTAATCACGGATAGCCTGGAGCATGGCTTCAGGCCGGCCTTCCAGCGCGAATCCCTCCAGGGCGAAGAACATGAAAAAAGGGCTGCCGGCTTTCACAAACCCCTTGGGCGGCTGCCGCATGATCGCCCGGGTACGGGTCTTCCGGCGGCCCTGCGCCACGCCGGATATATACGCGGCGGTCTGGGTCTGCTGGCTGAACACCTTGCTTTTTTTCCCATCGGTGTGCAGGCAGTCCACATAAGCGCCCTGCTTTTGATCCCACAGGTGGCGGTTAATCGCTTGCGCCAGTTGATCGGCCAACGCCCGCCAACGCCGGGCCTGGGCGGTGTGCCCCACCGCCACAGCCAGCATGGCCGCCTGGCGCAGCCCCAGCACCGCCAGGCAATTCTGGTGGGTCACCACGCCCAGCGTCGGCGTATCCATCGGCGCCCAGTCAAACATATTCCAGGCTTCAATTTCAAAAAGCCCCTGCGCGTTGATGTGACGGCGGATACCGGCGACATGGCGCTCCAAAAAGCCCAGGGCCTCTTGGGCAAAAGCCTGCTCGCCGGTGAGCCAATAATGTTCCTGGGCCCAGCGCATCCACAGAAAACTCCAGGCGGGAAGAATGTTTTGCCAGGCGCTGGGCACGTGGCTCTCCACAATGTCGCTGCGCTCCAGACTTCGCCCCACCTGGATCCAACTATGCCGGCTCAGACGGGCATCACCGTTCACGGTCAGGTCCACCAGCGCCTCGTTGCGGGCGTCGCCGACCCAATGCGTTTGCTCGTAGGTTGGGCAATCGGTGTAGGTATCCTCGCTGCAGCAACGCACGCTGGCGGCGCCGACATGCCAGATGCGCTCCAGCCGCGGATCGGAACAGGAGAAATCTCCATCCTGCCGCTGCGGATAGGTGCACTCCAGCAGACCGATCCGCCGGATCGCCACAGGCCGCTGGAAATTCCGAAAGGTAAACCAGCTGTAACGGAATCCTCGCCGCACGAAGGTCCGGTATTGCTGCGGGCCTTCGCGGCACACGTAGCGAAAGCTGTTGTTCATCCCCTCACAAAGATTTTTCCGCCCGTCCTGCTGAATAAATTCAAAATTCTGATTATCCACAATCGTACCGGCCGGAGCATCAATCTCGAAAGTATGAAACCCGATGATCTCCCGTCCAAAATCCAGCAGCACGCGCACATCGCCCGCGGCGGACGGGTGGATCACGGTGACCTCGGGGTTGTCAAACAACAGGGCCTGGGGCGATTCAACCTGCGGCGTTGCGTGCACCACGGGTCGGTCGCTGGCGGTTATCGCCATGATGTCATCGGCCATCATATCCGGCATAAGCGGTCGCGCCGGTACACCCCGCAGCGCGGTTCCATCCAGCGCCGCCAACGCCCAGAGTCGCTCCAGAGCCGCCGGCGTCGCCTCCGGCTTCGCTTCAGCCATCAGCCGTGGTGAAGTTTCGCCCGGCGGCCGCGGCGTCGCGCACGGCCCGATCGCCAGCCATGGCCAAGAGGCATTCTCAGCGCCGGTGCTTTCTCCGGGTCGTTTAAAAACCACCGGCTGCTTCGTCCATACGCTGATCTGCGCGCCGATCCGATGGCCGTCGCCGACGCGTGCCAACAGCAGATTCGAGCCGCTCACCAGCCGGGCATGGGCCACCCCGGAATCCGTTTCCTGCAACGTTCGGTCGTCGAACTTCAGGTCGTGTCCATTCAGCCGCCATGGCACGTGACCTGTCACCTGATGAAATTGCACCTCCTGCTCCAGGGAGCTTTCGATGATGCTGGCCAGCAGCATCCAGCCCTGATAAAAATTGGCCGACCAATCGTGGGCATTAAAAAAGATCCGCGGATACAGCGACCAGACCACCGGCGCCGGTTTAACGATTTGCCATTCCATGACTCGCACGGGCGCCGTCAACGCCATTGACAAAAACGGAATGTCACGCGGCTCAAACGTCGCATGGCTGCCTTCGCCGGGCCGGCGCACGGTGCACGCCGCCGGCCAGGCTCGGTCATCGAAGGTCGCTTCGCACCAGCCGCGCAGTTCCCGTGTGGCGTCGTATTGCTCTTCCCACCCCTGCTGCACGCTGATGCGCGGCACTGGCCAGCGGATGGCTTCGCAGGGCAGAGCCTTCCAGGTGCTGTCTGAACCAATCACCCGGCGGCCCTGTGCATCCTGAAGTTCCAGTTCCGCGATCAGCCCCGCCTCGCCGGGCAGGTACTGAAATGTGCCTAGACCAAAATGCTGCACTCGCACCGCAATGGTGTTGTTTCCTTCATGCAGCAGGTGGTGAATCGGGTAGCTATCCACCGTCCAGGGAGAGGGCCAGCTACGGGGCGGCCCCAAGCCCACAAAAACCCCGTTGACGAACACTTCGTACCGCGAATCGGCGGTAAGATGCAGTTCGGCCGCGCCAATCGGTGCGGTGGCGCCGAACGTACGCCGGAAATAGACCACATTGTTAAACGTCCGCGCCGCCTGCGTGGACCAGACCCACGCCGTACTTTCGGAAAATCGCATCATATCCACTCCAAGCTGGGGCAGTACCCAGTGCCACTCCGCGCTCCAAGCCGGGGCCGAGCGCAGCGCTGCCCCGGATCACGCACCCGGAACCTCCGCTGCCTGAGGGAATCGTCACACCCACATCAACCAACCGCCTCAACCAACTGCCCTTGCGTCCAAGCCACGCCAATGATACATACAAGTCCTTGATTTTACAGGTAACCGGTTCCGCGCGCCTTGATGCGCCCGGCCAGATCCAAGAGGCGACCGTGGCACTTTTTCGTTGGAGCATCCTGGCGCGGGCCGTTTGAAGTGGCGCGGGCATTTCGTGTCGGGCCAACCCCGGCCGAATGTCACCAGGACATGTCGGTCCCCCTGGAAAACTTTGTCACACCCCCAGAGTTGGTGGCTTAAGGAGTGCTTAGGATGCGGCTGCGATGGCGATACTCGGTCGGATTAACCTTAGCGTGCGGTGGGATACTCGCGGGGCCTCTGCCGGCGGCTATTTCATATGCCTCCGCAACCACGGTCGCTCCGGCCGCCCTTTCGCGGGAGCAAACCAGACCGGTGGTTGCCACACGGCCTCCGATCTCAGCCAAACGTCCCCTCCTTGCTGCTCCGACTACACATCCCGGCGTCGCCAGACACATGGCAGGCGGGATTGCCGCGACCAGACCCGCGGCTGGGCGGCCGGCCACGTCCCTTACCATGCGGCCACGATGGTCGAAACTTATCCGGCTATTCGCCAGGAATTTGGTCATGGTCCAGTACACCGCTGAAAATGAATTCCATAAGACGCGCAAGGTGGCTGGCCAGGGTATTGTGGTAGGCGACAATTCGGTCGTCCTGGTTTCGTCCGATCTCATCCCCGAGGACATGCCGCTGACATACGTAAAACACCTGGTCGTTCAGATTCCACATGGCGCCTTACACAAAATTCCCGCCACGTACCTGGGGCGCACCGTCAACGGCTTGTTTTGCTATGTGCAAGCCCGGAAACGACTTCGGCTGCCGCCCCTAAACCTGGCCCGCCATGGCCACGCCCAGGTGGGGGAACAGGTTTGTTCCATCGGCTTGCTGCCCAAAGACCAGGGCTATCGCCCTTACTTTGGCGTGAATCGCATTAAGGCGATCGTGCCGTTGGTGCATCCGCTGGCGCTGACCGAAATGTTCGGCCTGACCTCGGCGACCAGCCCCGTCTATGACTATCACACCGGGGCGCTGATCGGAATTACCGTACCCAATCCCGGTGAATCCTTGAGTCTGGAGTTGCTGGGGCATCTCATGCCGGTGCTGGTGAAGGATCCGCAACAGGAGGGAATTTTTCTTACTTGGCGGACTGTGGCCGGCGCGCTCTGCCACGTTCCGACCAGGCCGTTCCACGCCCAGCGCCCCTGGCTGGGGGTGCTGGATGAGGTTCCGCTGAAGCCGGCGCTGCGCAAGCTCTACCACATCCGCCAACATACCGGCATCGTGATTGGCTCGGTCATCGCGGGAATGCCGGCGGCACGGGCAGGTCTGCGCAGCCAAGACATCATTCTCACGGTCAACGGTCGTGCGTTGGGCCATTCGCCTATCGCGTCCATGATGTTAGAGCACTTTATGCGGGCGATGCAGCGCCTGCGCCCAGGCGAAACCATCAAGTTGGGCATTTTGCGCCACGGCACACAACATTTAACCATCCCGGTTAAGGTTGGATTGATGCCCACCTTGCCGTCCCGCGAACCGCATTATTATGATCCACGGCTGGGCTTGGTGGTGCGGAATCTGGCGTTCGCTGACATTTACAGCCGAAAACTTCCCGCTACGCAACAAGGTGTACTAGTGGCGCTGGTGAAAGCGGGCTCGCCCGCAGCGCTGGGGCAAACGCCGTTGCAGCCCGGTGATATTATCACCCAGGTGAATGCCGAGCCGATTCGGGGCGGAAAACAACTTCTGGCGCTGTTGAAGGCGGATCGGGGAAAGTCGCCCAGGCCGCTCGTATTTCTAGTAATCAAGCCCGACGACAATACCGCGGTCTGTCGCATCAAGCCGCCCTAAGCGGCCTCCAAACCTGGATATGGGGATCTTATGGTAGGCGTATATACAGCACGCGCAGCGCTGCTCCGGCCACAGGTATCCGGAAGGGTGGGCTGCTGAGGCCGTCCACCTGGACGTGAATACTATTTTCGCCGGGTGGCAGCGCCGCGGGAATCGCGTAAACCGTTCGCGGCAGCATCTGCCAATAGCGGGTATCAGCATGGGATGACGCGGCCAGCAAGGCGCCCGCCGCCAACATCCCCAGACCCGCCAGGGCCTGCGTCTGGTGGCCGCCACTATTACCGGCGACCGCGGCGCCGCCGGCCATCAAGCCTGTTCCCACCACCGCTTTGGCGGCGCGAATTGTGTCCATGGTCAGCCAGCGCTTGTCCTGCGCCAGGGCCAGCGTATCAACCATATCCGAATTGCTGATGCCCATGATTTCACGGCCATCATCCCACGCGTAGATCGGCGGAATCGGGCCGGCCTGCCACGGGGTCGGAGTAAATACCGTCTGTGAACCATACATGCCGGCGGCCCGGCGTCGTGGCCCCTGCCCATAGTCCACAAAGATAAGCGCATTGGTTCCCGGCTGACACATCTTCTGCACGACTGGTGAAATCGCTGGTTCCAGTTGTTCCGCCCGCTGGAAATTGGCTTGGGCCAGACGCGGCCGTCCCAATTTCAGATAGCACACACCCAGGCCGAAGTAGCCCAAAGCAAAATTCGATTCGACGCGCGCATAGCGCTGCGCCGCCGGTAGATGTCGGTCGGGATGGGCATAGCTGCGTAGACGGAACAGGCTGTTCCGGAACGCGGCCCGCGCGTTTTCATAATCGCCCTTGATTAAAAAAATCAGACCCAGATAGTAATACGCCATCGCCCGTTCGAACGGCTGGCCCTTCCAGACCTTTACGCCTTCATACACCACCACCGCTCCGAGCACTCGACTGCCGGTGTTGGTGTTGACGCTGCTCATGATCCGCTGCGCGGCAAGAAACGCCTGTTCGGCGCGCGGCAGATCCCCCGCCGCCAAGGCACACGAGCCGTAGCGGCAATTGTTGAGCACATAATCCTTATTCGGCTTTTTGATCAGCGGAGCCATGGTTCGCTCCGCCTGCGGATACTGCCCCAGGTAATATAGGCTCACCGCTTCCCGCACCCGCGCCGAGGTGCTGGCGCACGCTGGCAGAAAAAGCAGCAGCGGCAGCAGCCAACCCGCGTGCAGCGCTCGTGTCCGCCGGAAAAGGAGTCGCCCGCCCGGACCCGGCGACGAGGAGGCGCTGGGGCGGTTCCCCGGGTTCGGTTTTCCGATTCCGGGACCAGGCCGCGCTGAAAACCGAAAACTGAAAACTGGAAATCTAATATAAGAAACTCTCATGGGCGGCCTTTTTGGTTTGATACGTGCCTTCCCAGATGATCCGGCCACTCTTAATCTTCGTCAGAAAAAACGTGCACAGGTAGTAATCGCTGCGATACTTCGCCGCCACGTGGGTATCCGAATAAAAGGCGGCCTGTAAAGCGTATTGCGGGAAGACTTCCCCTTCGTTCGGCCCCAATGCCGCCGTCGTCATCCCCTCCTGCTGTCGCAGGCGCCGGAACGTGGCGGGGTTGAGCACGAATACAAAGCGCCGCCGCAGCGATGGATGGGCTGTCAGCAGCACCCGTACCCGGTGCAGAAAGATGTCCCCCTGATCCGGCGGAATCAGTTCATCGGTTTCATTCTTCAACTGGTCCAGGACAATCGTCATCGGCCCGTGCGCCGTGATCCGAACGATGGCGGGGTCGGTGGCGATGGCGGCGGCCATCTGGTCGGTCATCACTTTCAGATCGCGTGAATCCAGAAACGTGTTGCGGGCATGCACATTGATCGCCGGGCCAGCGCAGCCGGTCAACATGAAGCCAAACCACACAATAGCCAGCAGGGCTTTCTCGACAGTCGCCGCGGCGATTAAACTGCGATCCGAAGACCCGAAGGACAGCCGACGATTTTCGGTTGGCGATTGTCGCGCTCGTATGGCTTCGCTCCCGAAATCCCGCGCGTTATTCTGGTTCATCCTGTCGCCCCCATCGAAAGTCGCCGCACGCGCGGGGTTCGTGGTTGGACCTTTCGATCACGAACCGTCCACCGGCCCGTAATCATTAGAAGAAGTTCGTGGCGCCTTTCCCTGAAATCGCTCTTCGTGCCTTCGTGTCGACGAGCTGACGCAGCCGGGGAATCCACGTAAGCGGTGGCTCGTTTTCGGATTCTCGTTTCCCGCACGCATCAGTCGCCAAAATTCAGCGTGCGCACCTCATATTTGCGCTCCCAGACCAATTCCCCCGTATGGATGTCCACCAGTTTGAACGTGCACAGATAATACGTAGTCGCGGCGTTGGGCAAATCATAAAAGGTGCCGTTGAGCACGTATTGCGGCAGCAGCGTCGGGCTTTGCCACGTGCCCGTCTGCGTATTCAACGTCTTCGGTGCCCCGCCTAAGTACTTTTGCTGCATGGCCGTGGCCTGGCCCAATGGCAAGACAAAGGCGATGCGGTCGCGCGCATATTGGTTCAGCAGCGCCCGCATCCGGGCCAGATAAATCTGGTCATTCGTCCACGGTGTACTGGTTTCGTTGTGCAAACTGCCCATCACAATAATCACTTTGTTCGGATTGTTGGCGATGGCTGGAATGGTAAGCAGATCCGCCGCCAGTTTGCCGGTCATATCCACCAGATCGCGGGATTGCAGCCCCACATCTCCCGGCTGAAAGCTGGACACGCTGGGCCGATAGTAGTTATAGCCATGTGAACAGCCGGCCAGCGCCAGCCCACCCGCCACCAGCAGCCCTAATGCGGCCCGCCGGGCTGTAACGTTGATTTTCTTGCCAATCATCAGACGCACTCCTTACGATTCGGGGAATCCATCCCAATGCCATCGGGATGATTACCCGGTGCTCAAAATGTCTTTCTTCGTGTCTTCGCACCGCGGTTTAGTCGCCACGGCGACGGTCGCAAATCCGGGAAATCTGGCGAATCTGTGGATTCATTTCTCATCATCACGGCAAGGCCCGAATATCCAGATCAAAATTGTCTGCCTGCGCGGTAAAGCTGGTGAACTTAATCTGCGCCCTGCTGTTATAGTCCGGCAACCGTAGTGTATTCCACCCCGATGTTCCCTCCACCTGCACGCCCTGGGCGTTCAAAAACCGGTACTGATATTCCAAGATCAACCGGCCATTCTCCAAATTACGCACCGGGACCACCACCTGCAGTTGGCCATCGCCAACTCGACTGACGATGGGTTCCTGCAGGTAAATCTGCCGCTGCAGACCGGTCGTGGCCAGGTGAATCTGGGGATATTGCGTAAGCACATCCCGGTTCGGCACAATCGGATTCCAGCAGCCGGCCAGGAACAACATGGCGATGGTCGCCAAACTCCAACTAGCAAGAACCATCCCTGCTGAATATTGCTTCTTCATACTTCTTACCTCATCTTTGTCCCGGCGCTCCTCCGCGTCTGCGGTTACGTGAGGAATAGACGGGTTAACAGGCCGTCACGATTGTTTTGGTCAATCATCATCTGTGAAAATCTGTGTCACAATCCTTCAAAACCTTTGCGCCATGCGGAGATTTTTATTCGTCATCAGGACAGCATATTCGGCGGCGGACCGCTACCCCCGGCAAGGTCTCCAGAGGCGACTCCTCAATCCGCCGAAGGTCGCCGTGGGCGACTAAACTATTCCGCCTCCGTGCGGACCGCGGGCGATCTATTTGGTTGCGGTTACGCCGCGCTGGGAAAATCCATGGATTCGCCCTTCGTGCTTTCAGGTTCCTGATCCGCCTCCGTATTTTCCGTAGGTGCTTGCGCCCTGTTCAATGCGCGGGCATGATCGGGTTTTCATTGACCGTCTTGACGGTCGTGTGGGTCTCCGTGCGAACCCGGGTGATGGTTTTAATCGTCGTGGTCTTAAGCACCATCGGCCCCGTTATTTCCAGATCCACGGTGTTGTTCTGTAAATCCGTCGCCTTTAGACCTGTGGACACGCCCAGTTCCTGTTTCAAGGCGGAATAAAAATCGCCCGGACCGCCGCCATACTGTACGTCCAACTGCCCGTAAGCCGTTGTACTGCCGCCGGTCATGCCGCGATTGATCACCAGGCTTACCCCTGGCACCTTCTGGATGAACCGCTTAATCTGCAGCACATCATCCACAGTGGCGGCATGGTAGATGCGCACGGTAATGGGATTAAGCACCCCTGGAGCCCCGCTCCAGATGGTGGCCAGGCTTTGCATGGTCTTGTCCGCCAGGTAGCTGGTGCATTGATCGATCATGGGCTTGCTCATCGGCAGCGGCAAGTCAATATAGTGCGTCGCCAGGATGCGGGCGTCGGTCGTGCTGACGGTCTGGGCCAGCAAGCGCACCGCGGGGCCGGCGTTCGCCTGCGCCGTTGGTTCGGCTCTTATTTCCACCAGAACGTCAGTGTTTAGCTGTTGTTTGAGCAGCGGCACCACCGCGGGGTCGCCGTTCTGCAGACGCAGAAATTTCTCCCGGTTAAGCACCTGCTTGGCCATACTGGCATTTTGAATATCCACCTGGCCATTCGCCCCCAGCAGGTTAATCATGGATAAGCCGATGGCATCGAAATCCTCCGGCGTGGCGTGGATGCTCGCATACGTTTTCGCGTGTTTGGGCGCCAGTACGATCACCATCACCCGCGGCTCACGCTGGGTCTGATAGGCTTTTACGTAGGCCGCCTGGTCCGGCAAGGCTTGATATGAGCCGTAGGGGTTGGGCTGCGGCGGTGCCGCATAGCCGGTTGGCCCGGCAGCGCCTGATGGGGCGGCGTAAGACGGCTGCGCATAACCCTGCTGCGGCGGCATCGGTTTCTCATAAGGTTGCGGTTGGTACGCCGTCTGAAGGGATGGCGGCGGAACCGCCACATTCTGTATCGGCTGGGCGCAGCCAGCGAGAACCGATAACCCCATTGCCACGACAAGATAAGCTGGACTTTTCATCCTTGGCTCCCTTTCTGGGTCCTCGTTAGACACGCTATCGACTATTTAATATACAACCGCGTCCAAGATATACAACCACATCCAAGGCAAAAAGTTACACCCACACGTTCGGAGGCTATGGGGTGTGGCCGGATTTTTTCGCAAATCTAACCTGACTTCCCCCTCTGCTGAGCCAAAATCGTTACTTCACCGGCCTTCGGACAGGCGGTACTTCCTACATTCCACTCGGTGCCCAGGCTCTCGGCATTCCATAATTTCTTGACGGTAGTGGACCAGCGCGAAATTTTCCTGAGGGAAACGACGTTTTTCGCCAACGCGCCGCAGGATGCGGCCGCAAATTGATTTTCAGGTCCCAGCAGCTACTCATCCCCTTGCGTAATTCTACTCACCATCGTGTGCGAAATCATGGCGCCCGCAAGGTAAAAATGATTATCCCAATGGTGAAAGAACCGCTTAAGCGTGGCGGATCACCGTCATCCCACCCATATGCCCGCGCAAGGCTTCGGGAACGGTGATGGATCCGTCGGCGTTCTGATACAGCTCTAGAATGGGAATAAGAATCCGGGGGCTGGCGATCACGGTGTTGTTGAGGGTGTGACAGAAAGCGACTTCCCCTTGGGCGGTGCGGTAGCGCAGGTTGCAGCGGCGGGCCTGAAAATCGTAAAGCCGGCTGGCGCTGTGGGTCTCCCCATAGGCGCCGCGCGAGGGCATCCAAGTTTCCAGGTCGATCATGGAGGCGTTCTTGGGACCTAAATCGCCGGTGCAGCACTGCATCACCCGGTACGGCAGATTCAGCCGTTGCAGCACCTGCTCGCTGTTGGCGAGCATTTGTTCATGCCAGCGGATGGATTCTTCGCGGCTGTTGCGACAGATGATCACCTGCTCGACCTTGTCGAACTGGTGCAGACGATATAAGCCGGCGGTATCTTTGCCGTAGGTTCCCGCCTCGCGGCGAAAGCAGGTGCTCACCGTGACCAGTTTCAGCGGCAGGTCAGCTTCTTCGAGAATCTCATCCCGACGCCAGGCGGTCAGGCCGACCTCGCCAGTGCCGGTAAGAAACCGCTCTTCCTCCGCGGTTTCGTTGATCTCACCGACCCGGTAGGCCTGCTCGCGCCCGGCCGGGAAAAAGCCGGTGGCGCGCATGGCTTCGGCACGCACCAGCACCGGCACGGTCAGGGGCTGGAATCCTTTTTCAAACACCATCATGTCCAGCGCCAGCCGCAGAACCGCCTGATGCAGCAAGGCGCCGGCACCCACCAGAAAATAACTGCGTGCCCCGGCCACGTTCGTACCGTGCGGCACATCAATCAAGCCCAGACTTCCCGCCAGTTCCATGTGACTGCGGGGGGGAAAATCGAAAGTGGGCGGCGTGCCCCAACGCCGTATTTCCACATTGTCTTCGCTGGAGCGCCCGGGCGGAACATCGGCGTCGGGCGGCATGGGAACTGTCAGCAGCAATGCGTCAATCCGCGGTTCCAGCTCGCGCTGCTCCTGCTGCAGGGCAGCCGCCTGCTGCTTAAGGGCGGCGGACTGTCGGCGTAAGGACGCCACGTCCCCCTCCGCTTCCAGGCCGGCGCGTTTCTGCGGATCCTTTTGCGCCTGGAACCGCCCCATCAACAGGCCGATTTGTTTGGACAGGCGATTCTGTTCGGTGGTTAAATCCTGAATTTGCGTATGCAGTTGGCGGCGGCGGGCATCCAGCGCCAGCAGCGCGTCCAGATCGACGGCAATATTTTTCGCTTGCGCGCCGCGCCGGATGACGTCCGGATGCTCGCGAACAAATCGGATATCTAATTCGCCAGGAGCGAATCCGCCTGCGGTGGACATGGAGGCCCTGCTTATGGCGCCGGAATGATTAGGCGTTCACCGATGCGGAGCCGGGAGGGATTCGCCCCGATCACGCGACGATTGGCGCGGTAAATGGCGGTCCAGCGCGAAGCTTGGTGATAAAACCTTACCGCGATTTTGCGCAGATCATCGCCGCGACGCACGATGTAGCTTCGCGCCCCGGCCGGCGTGGCACCGCGCGCTGACGTGACCACCGCCAGATGGCCGCTGGTCCCCGTGGTCCGCCCTGGCAGGCGCAGACGCTGCCCGATGCGCAGGCGTCGCGGATTTAAACCGGGGTTAAGCCGTTCGATGGCGGCGGTCGCGCTAGCGCTGCCGCAATAGCGGCGGGCAATCGCATTGAGAGTATCGCCTCGGCGCACGATGTAGGTACCTGACGTGGTAACGGCTCGTGTTCCGTGCTGCAAGCTGCCCGTGGCGGCGGTGTTATCCGCGCGCAAGGCCACGTAGAAATAGCCCTCTGGTGAACGCCGCATCACATACCGATGGGACGTACGGGCACGCGGCGCGACGGAGGCCACGGCATTGTAACTGGCTGGCGCCGCGGCGGCCGGCAATACCGGCGTTTGGGCCACGACCGCCGGCTTGTTGGCCATGGCGGGCGAAGGCACGTTGGCCACGCCAACCGACGCACCCGTTCTCATGGTGGCGGCAGCCGGTTCGCGGGTCGGGCTGGAATTGCCACCCGCCGAACGGGAGATGGCCGCGGAGGTGTTGGGGCTGCCAGGCAACAGCGTTACCACAGGAGCAGGGGCGGTTCCGATACCTGCCGCCCCACCGGCCGGGGACTCAGCAGCAGGCGGAGTGATGACTCCGCCGACCGGCGCCTCCGGGTTGGAGGCTAACGGACTGCCCGTGGGCGGCAGCGCTGGAATATTCGGCGGCGGCGCCAAGGCCCGCGGTGTGCTGGACACCACTCCATTTTCTGAAACGGTTTTGGCCGGGCGATGTCCGACGGCGAAATATACGATTACCAGCACCACCACCACAGCAACTGCAACGATTCCGATTTTCACATCCGTGCGCATGGCCATGCTCCTTTTAAAAAGTACGGCGCGGGAAACTTCCTACGCTCTTTTTGCCATTGCTTATGAACCCACTTTAACAGCTCGGCCTCTGTTGTCAAGGCGGTAGCCGCATAAAAGAAAAGAGGGTGGAGGCGCCCGCAACAGGAGATCGACCATCCGGTCGTCCCAACCAGCCGTACGGCTGTAATAGGGGCTGTGGCGGCAAGCCACGCCCAGGCGGATTCACCTCCACCATAATTATTTTATCCTCCACCTTCCACAAAATCCACCGGCGTGCAGGGTGGAATTAAACCGGCCTTGGCCCCGGCATCAAGCAGGGCGTTGACCGCCTGCCGACCTCGCGGACCAAAATCCAGCGTCCAATGGTTCACGTACATGCCAACGAAGGTGTCCGCCAGTTTTTCATTCATATCGCGGGCGTAGCGCAAGGCGTGCCGCACCGCCTGGGCCCTATGGTCCAGCGAATATTGAATGCTGGTTTTCAGCAACGCTGTGAGTTGCCGCATCGCGGCCGAACCGAGATCGCGGCGAATCACGTTACCGCCCAGCGGCAACGGAAGCGATGTTTTTTTCCGCCACCACTGCCCCAGGTCTACGCAGCAGACCAGGCCGTGGTTCTGATAGGTCAGCTGGCCTTCGTGAATAATCAGGCCGGCATCGGCATGGCCAGCCTGCACGTAGTTAAGAATTTCGTCGAACGGTTGGACCACGGTGGGCACGCCGGGGCCAAGCAATAACTGCATCACCAGAAAAGCGGTGGTCATGGCGCCGGGGATGGCGATACGTTTGGTTTTCAAAACCTCGGGGGTAAAACGCTCTTTCGCCACGAGCATGGGGCCATAATTCTCGCCCATAGAGCAACCGCAGGCCATCAGGGCATACTGCCGCCGAACATAGGGGTAGGCGTGAAAACTCAGGGCCGTAATCTCCAACTCGCCCTTAAGAGCACGGCTGTTGAGGGTTTGAATATCCTGCAGGATATGTTCAATTTCCCATGGGCCGGCATCGAGTTGACCCGTAGCCAGACCATAAAACATGAAGGCGTCGTCGGGGTCGGGCGAATGGCCGAGTCGAATTTTTTTCTTTTCCACCAGGAGTTCCTTAGGACCAGTCGATGAATTGTGCCATGAACACTCCCCAGCGCCAAGGCTTCGGCTCGCCTTGACGGGCGTTTACCCATTCTTCAGCGGATGTTCCAACGGCACTTTGACGTAACTAATGTATTGGCAATGATTTACGTGCGCTTCTTCGCCTTTATGTGTAGCCGCTGATATCGTTTTATAGTATTCCATATCGCTCTTGCTTTTAGAATCTTTCCCAAAACCTGGCAGGGCCAACGCGGCTCCCGCGATGTTTTGAGATAGATTCTAATGCCTTGATTCTACAGGGGGCAAGGCCTGCGCGCAAGCCCGCCGCCTGAAAAACCGATGAAATATCCGGGTTAATGCCCATTAAAAGGGGTGCGTGCCAGAGCGGTCATGCACCGGCTGAAAGCTGATAGCTGGCCGCTGCGAGTTGATCGACGGGTCGGCTGTCCGCTGGCGCGGGGTAGGATCGGCTGCGGCGAGGTGCTGGCGGGTAAAGTTGGCGTGTGGGGCGTGCCAAGATCTAAAATTATGTGGCAAATCGTAAATAGCGGTTCCAACGAGGTTTATGCGGCGTGCCAAGTTTGCCAAGTTCTCACAACATCCTGTTGGTCATGGGGTCGGCGGCGTGGCAGGGCCACGGAGAAAAAAGGAAAAATTCAAGGAAAATCCACGAAGCGCTGTTTCGCCGCGGTGTTATTG
>JAJYFE010000190.1 GCA_021785435.1 Planctomycetota bacterium | reverse complement strand
ATCATCGTCGCCTGTATGCGCAAACTCTTGGCCATCCTTAACATCATGTTGCGGGAGAATCTGGCATGGCACCAACTCAATCTCGTAAAAAACGCTTGACTTCTAACACAGCCGCTTGGCGGAGCCTGCTGAAACGGCATGGGCTGCCTCAGTGTAATACACCTTCCAAGGATCTCTGAACTGCGGTTGCCGCGGATGTGGGCGTGACCACTACCTATTGACGTTCTCCGTGTAATGCGAGGCATTCCTGGTTGTCGGCGTAGTTTAGTCGCCACGGCGACCCGCGCTGCGACCCTTTGCGTTCGGCGCTGATATATTGGGGCCAAGCCGTGCGCAGGAAGGTTGGAATCCCGGCGCGCCGGGGAACCGCCGATAAACGCAAAGCGAAGACTTTCCTGTGTTTGTGGCTTGATTCGTGGACGTTGGCGTCCATGCGTGGGGTGTTTTCATCCGTGATGAGCAACCCGATGACATACCGCCCGTGCCCAGCGTCGGCTCGCATAGCTGCGGCGAATCCTTTATTCTGTTCATAGGTAACGTACCGCGGGAGCCGTTGTGTTGCGCCAGGAATCGCCATCATCCGCTGTGCCGCCGGGAAATCGCTCGGACGGCGTTCGTCCGGTTATGGTGCTCGCTGGTACGGAGACATTTCTGCGGGCGGAAAAACTCGGGCAGATTCAAGCCACCATGTTTGGACAAAAGGAGGCCCGCTGGGCTGTGGTGCGACTGGACGGTGCGTCCACCTCGATCACGGCGGTCTTGGAGGAATGCCGAACGACCGGCATGTTTACCGAGCGCAAGCTGGTGGTGGTGGAAGCGGCCGACGCGTTGTTTACAGCGCGCGGCCGCACGGCGGCCGTAGCGGCGGAGCCGCAGGGGGAGGAAGCGGATGTGGAAGAGAGCGCCGTGGAAGGCGCGGCACCGGGCGGCGCCGCGACGGCGCGCGATCGGATGCTCCGTTACGCAGAGGCGCCCAGTCCCGGCAGCGTATTGGTTCTGGTCTGTCCGGCGTGGCCGAAGACCACGCGGTTGCACGCGTTCCTCGACGCCCATGGTGCGGTATTCTGGTGCCAGCCGCTTCCGGAGGCCGACCTGGCAGGGTGGTTGGTGAAGCGCTGCACGCGGGCGTACGGTAAAAAGCTTGATCCGATGGCCGCCCAGGCCCTGGTCGAACTGGCCGGCACCGATCTGGCCCGATTGGATTCGGAGCTGGATAAACTGGCGCTGTATGCGTTAAATGCGCCGACCATCACCGCGGCGATGGTACAGATGCTCGTGGGCTTTCAGCATGAACAACAGGTTTGGGGGCTGATCGACGCGCTGGCGGTGGGAGATGTTCCCGAGGCGCTGCGCCGCCATGCGGAACTTTGGCTGATGGACGCCAAGATTGGGTTTAAGATCGTCGGACCGATTTTTTATTGGCTGCGGCAGGTGCTTCAGGCGCGGGAATTAATGGCTCGCCGGTTGGCGGACGGGCAGATCATTCGCGAGCTGAAACTATGGCCGGCGAGCCGCGCTGCGCAAACCGTGGCGCTGGCCCGAAAGTGGGGCTTGGGTGGTTGCCGCCGCGCCGCCGCAGCGCTGCTTTCCGCCGATCTGGCCGCGAAAAGTAGTTTGGGTGACCCGAGGCGGAATCTGGAACGGTTCATCATCGAGGCGTTCGACGCTAAAATGGAATAGCTGAACATGGAGCGTTGCCGCACCCGGAGAGATGAAAATCCCATGGGGGGGCGACGGTCATCCGAATCTCGATGGCATCGGGATTCCCGACCCGGGCTAGGCCGAGTATAACCTGGTTATTTTCGAGGCCGGTTCAGAAGAATGCGTGAAGTAGAATCAGGGATAGCTAAATGACTTTAGAATTTCAGTCCACCGGCAGTGGAGATGCGCTGCGACCGAACCGCCAGGATCCAGGTATCGAACAGGCTGTAGCCGCCGCCATGGAAGGATTATCCATAGAGGAATTGCTGGAGCGGATGGCCAATCCAGCGGAACCGCGACCCGGCCAGGCCTTGGATTCCAGCCGTCCCGTCCGTCGTGGACGGCCGGCGGCGCGGGAATCCGACGTTGCCGCGGAGCCGTCCGATGACCGCCTGCGGCGCGGGACGGTGGTGGCGATCCAGAACGATAATGTTTTTGTGGATTTGGGCGGTAAAGCGCAAGGCATCGTGCCGCTGGAACAATTTCAGGCTGCCGATTCCGGCACGGAGGCCGCGCCTGTCGCCCCGGGGCAGGAATATGAATTTGTCTACTGCGGATATGACGAGCGCGAAGGTCTGGTGCGGCTTTCGCGGCGCGGGGCGGTGAATCATGGTGGGTGGGAGGAGTTACATGAAGGGGACGTGGTCGAAGGAATGGTCACGGCGTCTAATCGCGGCGGGTTGGAGGTGAAAATCAACAACATCCGCGCTTTTATGCCGGCGGGCCAGGTGGACGTGAAGTTCACGGAGAATCTCAACGCCTTGCTGGGGCAGAAAGTGCAGTGCCAGGTGATTCAACTGGACCGCTCCGCCCACCGCTTGGTGGTGAGTCGGCGGGCCATTCTTCAAGAGGCCATTGAACAACTGCGGGAAAAAACCTGGGCCCAATTGGCCACCGGTCAGATTTGTGAAGGCGTTGTCACCCGCGTACAACCCTACGGGGCGTTTGTGGACATTGGAGGCGTAGAGGGGTTGTTGCATGTTTCGGCCATGAGCTATACCCGCGTGACGGACCCGGGAAAAATCGTCAAAACGGGCGACAAAATCCAGGTCATGGTGTTGGGGATTGATCGTGAAAAACAACGTGTCTCGCTGGGACTTAAACAGTTGCACCAGGACCCATGGTCGACGGCGGCGGAAGATTTTCCCGTCGGTGCAACCGTAACGGGAAAAGTAACCAAATTGATGGATTTTGGCGCGTTTGTGGAATTGTCCCCGGGTGTGGAGGGGATGGTGCATGTGTCCGAGTTGGCCACGAAGCGGCTTGGCCATCCGCGCGAGGCGGTGAAAGTGGAACAAGAGGTGCAGGCCAAGGTGCTTGGTGTCGATGTGGAACGGAAACGCATCAGTTTGTCGATAGCGCAATTGCAGCGCGACGCGGCTGCTGCCGCGGCGCCACCGCCGGTGGGAACGCCGGCTTCGCCTAAACCGAAACCGGCGATCCGCAAGCAACCCTTGCGCGGGGGATTGTAACGGCGCTTGTATCGAACTCTGATTTCTATACAATGCTGCCCATGACCCAAACGGCCACGCCTGCTTCCACCGATGTTTCCTGGCTGACGCGCCAAGTCTTGCTGATCTCTTTCTCCGCCTGTTGTGCCGACTTGGGCTACCAGGCCGTGCTGGCGATTTTTCCATTGTTCCTGGTGATAACGCTGCATGCGCCCATCTGGTTGTTCGCCGTGGCCACCGCCATCAGTTACGGGCCGGGAGCGTTTTTCGGCGTCTTGGGCGGTAAGCTGGGGGACCGCTGGGGGCACAAGCCGGTGGCCCTCGGTGGCAATCTGTTAATCCCGCTGCTGTCGCTGTCTGGTCTGGCGGCGGTTCCCGCCGCCGCGATTGCTCTATTCAGCGGCGGATGGTGGGCGCGTAATTTCCGTTCCCCGCCCCGTCGTGCCATGATGAGCCAGGCCACCAGCGCTGAAAATCGCGGGCGGGCCTTCGGTTTTTTGCACGCCTTGGACATCGGTGGAGGATTCTTGGCGGCGACCGCGACGATGCTCTTACTTTGGGCCGGCACGCCGCTAAGAAATATTTTTCTTATCACTATTGTGCCGCTTCTGATTTCCAGTCTCATTCTGGCCTTCACACGCGGCCAAGCCCCGGAATCGAAGGTGGAAGAAAAACCAAAAGGTGCGGGCCAATCCGCCCCGGAGCACCAGGCCGCAGGCGCATTGCGGGAACCACCAACTGGAAACCAGAACCCGGAAACCTTACCGCAGCATCGCCCGCTCTATCGTCGGCTGTTGCTGGCGACAGCTTTATATGGCTTCAGCTCCTTTAGTTTCGGCTTCCCCATTCTGACCGTCTATCAGCGCTGGCATAGCCGCCCGATGGCGGTGCTGGCCTATGTGGTGTTTTTCGGGATTTCTGCATTGACCGGTTTGTACATCGGTCGATCCATCAAGGGGTCGGTTAAAACGTTGGCGCTCGGTGGGTATCTGGCCGGAGGGGTGGGAACCGCCGGCATGGCGGTGTTGTGGGCCACCCCCATCAACCCGCTGGCGTTTTATCCTGTGGTGGGGCTGATGGGCCTGTCCCTGGGGGTTATTGAAACGTTGGAGCCAACCATCTTGTCTCTGATTGTCCGCCGCGGCCGTACGGGCGCCGGCATGGGCGCCTTAACCGCCACGCGCAGTCTGGGGCTGTTCCTCGCCAATTTGATCATGGGCCTTTTATATTATTGCGGCGCCACTTGGATATGGTCTTATGGTTACGCGGCCCTGTTGGCCATCGTGGCCGCGGTCATCCTGCTTTCCGTGCGGCAGGTGGAAGTGGCATAAGCAGGGCGCGTGGGGTAACGATAGGAGCCAAGATCGTGCAAATTTCCCTGATGTTGGGCAACCTGCGGCAACCATTGGACCAGGCGCTCGACACGGTGCAACGCCTGCAAATTCCCGCTGTTCAGGTATCCGCCCATGGTCCGTTCGCCCCGGCGACCTGTGGCGCCCCGTGTCGTCGACAGTTGCGGGAAGCCTTACACCGCCGCGGTTTGGCGCTGTCGGCGATTTCCGGATGTGGTCGCGGACTGGATCTGGGCAACGCCGGGCGGGCTCAGGAGCAGCTTGACGCCGCTTTCCGCGCGCTGGAGATGGCGGCGGACCTGATGGCCGACCAGGCCGTGCGCATCTGGCAGGATCATGTTGGCGTACTGCCGAATCCGCCCGAAGGGCCGCGCTGGGATTCGTTCGTGCGCTGCGCCGAGGCCATCGCCCGACAGGGCGAGAAAGTGGGCGCATGCCTGGCCGTTGAAACCGGGCCGGAGCCGGCGGCCGTCGTGGAAAAGTGGATGCGCACGGTGGACAGCCCGGCCCTGCGCGTGAATTATGATCCCGCGAATTTGATTCTCTATCCGGCGCTTTTTCGTAACGATCCACACTTGATTGAGCAGTTCGGCCATCCGGCGAAGCCGTACGAAAAACAGGCCGCGTTTGAGGAATTCGAGCCAATCGAAGGGGTACGTCGTCTGGGTCAATACATCGTGCATACCCACGCCAAAGACGCTTGGGTGGACCAAGGCGTAGCACGCGAAGTTCCGTTAGGCGAAGGCTGGGTCGATTGGCCACGGTATCTGGCCCTGCTGGAAGATGTCGGTTTCGACGGCTATCTGACCATTGAGCGCGAGACCGGCGAAAATCCGGCTGCGGATATTGCCCGCGCCGCTGAATTCCTCCGCCGCCAGCTCCGCAGGAACAGGAAAAGCACGCCGTCTTGAACGGCTGGCCGCACGGAAGGAGATGACATGGCGGCAACGGATTCTTCGCATTGCGCCGGGTGGGAGTCGAACCCGCAACCTTCGGCTCCGGAGGCCGACGCTCTATCCAATTGAGCTACCAGCGCGATAATTTGCATCATACCATAGGCCAGTGGCCGGCGAAAGCAGCACCGGCGGCGTTCAGCGATTCCGCAGGGCGGGTCGCTAAAACCGACAGGACAGCGGGTTGGGCGGTTTTGAGGCCAGAGGCAGATTCGCAGGGGCGTTTTTCGGCGGGGTGGACGGGGACTCCCT
>JAJYFE010000189.1 GCA_021785435.1 Planctomycetota bacterium | reverse complement strand
GCATCCAGGCGCTCCAGTTTTAGCGGCTCTACATCGGCACTGCATCCATGCAGCTCCATACACTTAACCATTCTCTCATAGCCTCCTCTTAAATTCAATCCTGATTATGTATCACCACAGGCCGAAGGCCGAACGGAGTATAACTGTTGCTGACAAGAAACAACTTCCCATGCGGATCACGGGTGGCCATATCCATGAACTCCGCAGTGGTGATGCCGTTTTCGTGCGGATACAAGGCGGAACAGGTGGTGCCGCCACCAAATAACGCGCCGACCCCATGCGCCTTTTGCACTTCGGCGGCCATCGCCAGCCCGTTCGGGGCGCTGCCCCACTTAAACCAGGCTCGCTGCCAACTCTGTGATGGTACGCTCATGGAAAGCTCACAGGCGTGCGGCGTTGAGCCAAATTCATTGATGGTAAAAAGTGTCAGGTCCTGCGGCGTGGCTGGAAGGGGTACCGCAGTTACTCCGCTGCGGCTGGCAGTTTTGCCGACCACTGCGGTGCGGCGGGCAATGGGCATGGCCAATCCGGCCAATGCGGCACCGGCCAGAAAAGACCGCCGGTCGAACCGTAGCCCCAGCCCGTCAAGATCGGGACTTGGGTTTTCCGCCAACATACAAGATGCTCCTATCCTTGGGGCAAACACTCGTCCATGCCAAGACACAACGGCCCGTTACCAGCCCAAATAAGCAACGGAATCGTCTATTGCCCGGCGGCCCATTGGCCGCATCATAGCCACACCCGCGGCTTCCGCCGAAGCCGCAATCGCCTGTTTAGTAAATTCCCGCCGCTGCACCTGACGACACTCACACGCACGTTTAACCCTTTCGTTGTCGCAATTTCATCATTGGTTACGCGGACCTTGTATTATTACGCCGTTCCTGATCCCTTTGACGCCGCCGACATTCAGCCCGACTCCCACCAACTTTTTCAGCGCCGATCCGGGGTGCATCACCCGGTTGCCCGCCAAGAGGACATTATTACATTGTTGCAGCCAGATCAGGCTGGAGGAAGCGGCATTTCCAAACACCTCCGCGCCGCGATTGTCCAACCGACGCATCGCCCCAGTGAAGGTGTTGCCTGATATTAGTGCATCCGTGGTGTCCGTCACCAGCAGATTGATGCCGTCGTTATCTATGAACCGGTTGCCGATAACGGCGATGTCGTGGTGGCCGAAAAGGTCCATTGAGTAGCGTTTCGGGCCGTTGACATTGGCCGTAATGCTCAGCGCTCCCGCCTGATACGTCCCGGGCAGCCAGACGATCGCGTAGCCGACATGCTTGATCGTATTGTGTTCAATCAGCAGGTTGCAGCTGCTACCCGCCTCGTCGGAACCGAATAATTCAGGCGATACGATGATACCTCCCGTGGCGCACCCTTCCACGGTGTTGTCCTCGACGATTCCGTCGTCGGCCTTGATGATCATGCCGCGGCTGCGATTGTCCTTAATAATGCATCCGCGAATGGTGAAACCCCTGCCATTGGCATTGACGTCGCTGATGCGGTCCCTGAATCTGGCATTGACGACGGGATGGTTCAGTACCAGTTCGTAGAAGGTTTGCGGTGGGCCGGAGAAGGCCCCGGCGTAGCCGGAGGTTAATATCGGTCTCTTGGGGTGGTAGCGCGGCAGTTTCCGGAGGCTGACCACGCGCGCGGAACCAATATACACTCCGTGCCGATCATACAATTTCAGCCTGTCGCCAAGTTGGATGAAGCTGGACGAATAATGCCAAGGGAATACAACGACCCAGTGAGTGCCGGTGACTCGTCGCAGCATCGCATAAAAGCCATGGATGGCAATGCCATCATCCCCCATTCCCTCGAAATGGCAATCCCGCACGGTTGGGCCATGGCGAGCGCCATCGCTGTGAAAGCCATCGGCATTGGACGCCATCAGCGGTGGAACCTTGGCACCGTACGGTTTCGGCGGGTAGATGATCGCGTCGCCGATATAGTGGTTGTCATTGCCTCCATTCTCATGGAAGCAAAACCCAGTTCCCGCCATGACGGTGACATTCTGGACGAGCATGTGGCTGCACTGATTGAACAGGATATCGGAATGAATGCGCCCCTGGAGTGCCAGCAGATCGCCCACGCGAACCGGCTGCCCTACCAAGGGAGATGAGTGCGTGCTTAGATGAAGGCGGAAGCCGCGCGGGCCAATTCGGACTGATTTTACGAACAACGTGTCCATGGTTCCTGCTATCCGCTGATAGCTGTGGGGATTGAAAAAATTTCCGCACACCTGCCGGTATATCCAAGGTCCGGGCGGCAAGTTCATCCGGAAACGCCGAGTGTTGCCTAAATCCGACGGGTAGCCCCTGCATACGCGAACGTCAAGCCAGCGTGCTTTTGCATTGATGGCCGTAACACGAGCCTGTGTATAGGGGAAGGGATTGCAGCGTAGTGTGACACCCTCTATTGCAACGCGGCGACAATCAGTAAACCGGACGCCGCCCTTAGTTGGGTCCGTCCGCAATAGCGTCACACGTTTGCCGATAATCCGAAAATTTTTCATATTGCCAAAGGACAGGTAAAATCCGCCGCGCGGCTCCGGCAATTTGTAAACGCCCGGTGGAATCACAAATTGACTCCGGCCCGCGCGATACGCCTCCATGATCGCGGGCAACAAAGCGGCGGGGTTGTCCGGGCCAAGCATACCGCGCGACGGAGCGGCACCAGCACTCCCGGAGGGGTTATCCCCCTGTGTAGCCACTGCCGACGGCACAGCGGCTCCAGCGGACATGGCCGTCGGTACCACGCTGGCAATGGTTGTCGTAGCCAACAGGAGGTGAATTTGAAAAACCCGGTGGGACCTGAATAACATAGCCTATTCCTTGCGGATGTTTTCCGCACATTGCCCCGCCAAGCCGGGCGGGAGACCGGTTTTGCCACCACGCCGGCGGCCAAATAACAAACCTTCCATTCACTCTCCAGAGGTCGTCGGGGAGGCATTCCTCGGCCCGCTGTAAGCCAGTCGGTACCGTCGTTGTCCACCGCGATACGATGCACAACCGGTGGAACCGAAATGGAAAAGGTCTTGTTGATATCTTCCGCGTCGGGTTCGTTCTTGCCGCCAATCGTGTTAACCAGCGGTTGCACTAAGGCCGGCTCGCCGTCCGCTTTACTTATACTCAACTCGGCTTCTGATGATACATTACAGGGGGCGAAAGACGCAATAAAAGGCTGATTTTGCGGCCAAATATCCAAGTTAAATGTGTCATTAGTTACCGCATCGAGTATACCAGCCGCGCCCCGTCGCCCGCGACGGAATTCACATGCACCTCAAACCGCCCCGCCTGTCGAAAACGCACAATAAACGTGGGATTATTGCGCAGGTGGTCATGCCCCCGGCCCTGCACGGTGGTCTCGTGAGGGGTAGATGACCAACCACGCCGCCCGTGCGGTCACGCGTAACGGGACATAAAGTTTTCCACGGCTGACTCTGTATCCCACCGCGTGCGGTTCCCCACTGTGCAGGCTCACCAGGCGGACACACTCAGGTGTGCCAAACGCCTCGGGCAGCGTCAAAATTAGCTCGCTGTCGAAGTTCCTGTCGTGCTTCTGCAGTTGATTCATCCGCCAGAACGGGACAACAATCGATCCGTCGCTTTTCCTACGCCAAACGTAGTACTTGATGACGCGGGGCAGATTTGTGAACCTTACGGTCAGCCGGGCGAGCTGAAAATTACCCGTGTCGGCGAACGCATGGATAATATGCTGGTATACCACAAAAGCTGGCCGCACATGCGAGGTCTTGGGCGACACCAGGCCAAAGTTGCTTTCGTAATTGCCCACAGCCCGGTCGTCCCGCTTCAGGTCGTACCAACATACGGCGCGCAATGGAAAGCCGGATAAACGGAGATTGAAAAGGATGAGCATCATTCGGCTGAGGTAGTCTGCTTGGCGTGCCGTGGTGCCCACTGAGCTGTAGCCGCCAGTCGAAGCCGAGTAGCCAATCTCGGTGAAATAGAGCTTAAGCGGTCTACGCGCGACGTTATATTGTTGGACGATCCGCCAGAAAGCGCGGATGCCGTCCGTGAAACCATGGGGGTTGGCCGGTGATTCCAAGCCGCCGGTACCGCCCTCGGGCGGAACTCCCTGGCGGTAGGGGTGCACGCTGACACCGTCTGCAAAATCCAGCAAGCCGTCCGCGAAGGCCTTACGCGCCCACACGGTGGCGAGATCTCCGCTGCCTTTCGCCTGCGCCTTGAGTTTGGGGTGGTCCAACCCGCCCCCCCAGCCGGAAAATCCGCCAACGATGATGGGAATTTTCGGGGCGACTCGCCGCAGGTCTCTCGCTCCGCGACGCGCCGCCTCGACGTAGTCTTTCACGCCATAACGCCAGAAACCAGTCAAATTGGGTTCGTTCGACATCTCGACCCCCGCGACGCAGGGGTATTTGGCGGCAAGCTGGCCGATCCAGCGGAAATAAGACCCGAAGCCCGGCCTGCCCGCTCGCGAGAACATCGGACACAGAATCAACCGCACGCCGGCACCGTCGTACTCGCTCAAGTATCGTTCCACGACCTTTCGGCAGGCCGCGCGGCTGGTCTTGTACGGCCCTATGCCATCACGTTTGGTTCCGAAGAACCACGGCTGATACAACGGTTCTCGTACCCACGTGGCCCCGAGCCGCCGCAAGAACGGCAGGGTGTAGGAGAGTCGCCAGTAGCGAGAAGAGTCGACCCCCCGTTGGTCGGGAAAAAAAAGATCTGTCTGGATCATATGACCGGCGACGCCGAAGATAGAGACTGGCGGCGGCGGCGACGCCTTCACCGTGGCAGCCGGGAGAAATTTAACCGGCTTCAACGGTGTCGGCTCGTTCCGAACCCGCTCGAGCCGGGCGGCGTGAAGCTGCCCTCGGCTGGCCGGGCGCGTTCTAAACGAAACTTGGGCGAGCACCGTCTGAAAATGCGCGGCTACAAACCGAGTGCGCAGACGCCTGACCACCAAACCTCTGCCAGGAATTAAGAGGGTTGCCATCTCAAGTCGCCCGTTTTGAAAGGGGATGGGCAAAGTTAGTTCCGGATCGGCTGAATATTTTTTCCCCGGCAGTCCGCCGAATAATTCGACTTTACACGGTGCGGAGTTGTCGCTCCCCGGAGAGGGGTGCACAATCGCGACCCGCATGGCACGCACGCACACCGGCCGAGAAAAGGTCCAGTCAACGACGAGCGGTTTCACGCCCCACGCGCCCCACACCGCCGTTGGCCCACCCGTGCCAGGCCTTCCATCGGTGAGCTTGGTATGGTGAGGGTCACATTTCTTAAGCGACGCCAGCCCGCGCTGGGGAGGGTAGGTGTAACTTACTCGGATTTTGCCTGGGGCAGACGGCCGCGCACGGGCGCGGCTGGGGGACAAGGCGGGGATATCCGGCACCTTGTGAACCGGCATGGCTCCGCCACAAAGTGTGGCCAGCAGGACAGCGGAGACGCCCGCGATACCGCTTTTGAGGTACCGATGTTGTGTGTTTTTTTTCATAGCAATTTCCTTTGATCTTAATTTGGCCTTATTCATATCGACTTGCCGGTAAGCCCGGATTAACGATGTTCTCGATCCGCAAGCCCCGTGTGCCATTCACGGCAGACGACGTAATGGCAGCTAATACTACAACGCCACAAAAGCTCAAGCTAATGTACTTGGCTGACCGATGAAGCCTTTCAGGAGCCGTATTTCTGAAAGGAGTCCCGGCATGGAAGCTGACGCGATTCTGAGAATTCGACCAGCGTTGA
>JAJYFE010000054.1:13311-27376 GCA_021785435.1 Planctomycetota bacterium | reverse complement strand
ATTACCGTGTGCGGCATACCCCGCTGGGCGATCGGCCGGGCCAGCCAGTTACGCGTTTCGCGGCAGAACCGCAGGGAGGAACCACCGGTGATTCGTGCCCCGCGCGACAGCCAGTCGCGAATTTCGGTGAGATCCCGCGGTTTTCCCGCCAACGGCTTGTCGAGCAGGACCGCTTTGCCGGCGGCCACAAAGGGGCGGGCCTTGGCGACGTGGGTGTCCCAGTCGCAGCCGTGAATGATGGCCCCATCCACCGCGGGGACCATTTCCTCAAGCGTGCTGAAAACTTTTGGAATTTTGTGGGCGACGGCGAATTTTTCCGCGTAGCCATGGGGATGCACCGAGCCGCCATCCCACACGCCAACCACCTCGTGGCCAAGGTCGCGTTCGATGGGAATCCAGTTTTCCGGATGAGAGGTGTCCAGATCAACAATACCAAGTTTCATAAGGTTTGCACTTCTCCGGTTCGAATCGCACGGTCGGCGGCCAGAACCATTCGGGTGGCCTGGATGCCGTCATGCACCTGGATGGAGGGCTGGCGGTTTTCCCGCAAAGCGTGGATAAACTCGCGGTTTTCCAAGGCAAAGCCCTCTTCTTCCGGGCGTTCTTCCATCCAAGTTTTGGCGCCCTCGCAGAACGTGGCCTTCTTCAAGCGATCGTACAACTGAACGCTGCGTCCCCCCTGGCCGAACAGTTCGAAGAAAAATTTGCTGGTATAGGGCGCCGCGGCCGCGTCGCCTTGGACCCAACTGGCCACGTGGCCGTTGGCGAACTGAATGGAAGCCACACACTGATCGATGCACGGATGGCCCGGATGGGTCAGCGCTCCGCCCGCGGCCCAAATCCGCACCGGCTCGCTTCCGGCGAGATAACGCAGTACGTCGGTGGTATGGCAGCCCTGGCTGTGGACATTGGCCCCGCCCTGCACCGGGTCCTGGGCCCAGGAGTCGTCCGCCCAACGACTGTCCATCATCTGACCGACCAAAACCTGCGGTTCAGGAATGAACTCGCGGGCCTTTTGCAGTAACGGGTAATAACGCATTTTGAAGGCGGGCATCAGGATCACGCCGGCTTGTTTCACCGCGGCGGCGATGGCGGCGCAATCCTTCAGGTCCAGGGCCAGCGGCTTTTCAATCAGGATATGTTTGCCGGCCCCGGCGGCCGCGATGGCCAGCGCCGCATGGGAATCGTGTCGGGTGCAGATATAGACAGCTGCGATCTTGGGGTCGCTGAAAACACGGCTCACATCGGTTGTCGCATAATCCCCGCCATAGGTCTTCAAGCATTCCTGTGCGGCTTCACCGTTGACATCCGCAAAGGCCGAAAAACGCGCGCCGGGGATTTTGGCGATACAGGAGGCGTGGACCTTTCCCAAGCTGCCGCAACCAATGAGGGCCAGGTGGATTGTATTCATGTAACTCCCATTCCCACTTTCGCAGGCAGGCTCCATTATCCCTGATCACCGCCGGGATGTCTTTGATTAAATCCGACATTTCTTTAGCTGATTCCGCGCCGTGCGCCCAATGAGAAAAGGGACTTTTTTGCAGTGGCATCTCCGGCGAAAGGGTTTCGCGACCCCGGGCAGGCAACCGGAATGGCCGATTCTCATGGTCCAGAGGTCGCCGGGCGACTAAACTGCTCTGTCCTCAGGCGGAAGTTGGGGTGGGATAGCTGTGCGGGGTGGTGGCAGTGGAGGGGGCAGGTGGCCAAGGGGGCGTGGGGCGGCAAATCATCAAGGGAGATGGAGCGAACGCCCAACGTGGCCAAGATGGCCAATGGGGTCGGGAGAGGGACACGGGCGGAAAAACGGAGAGGGGAGAAACGGAAGGGGACGATGGGGGACTAAGCGCTAAGCGCTGGGAAGAAGGGGGGAGGGGGGGAGGGGCGAGCCGTTGGCGACTAAACTCTGGGCGGAAATGGCACGGGGAGGCGGGGGGTCAGGCACCCAGCGTACGGGTCGCCGAAGGAGGCGACTCGACAAGGCGAGCCGCCAGGCTAACCGGAGCGAAACGGGGGTGGCGCCGTCAGCCGACGAGGGCGTCGGCGCTATGGGGCGCCGGACGCGCCAGCCGGGGTCAACCCGGCGGCTCGACGTGGCATAAATGCCGCTGCAAAGATGGCGCGCCGATGGTCAGGTGTGATAATCGGCGTTGATGGTGATGTACCGGCGTGACAGATCGCAGGTGTAAATACGACAGCACTGTGCTCCGCCCGTGCCCAGATCCACCGCAATTTCCACTTCGTTCTGTTTCATCAGCGCGGCGACACGGGCGGGGTCCGCGGCGGTGGGACGCCCGGCTTTAAACACTTCGATGGAACCGACCCGGCAGCGGGCTTGGCCGGGGTTCATTTTGGCTCCGCTGTAACCGGCGGCACTGACGAAGCGGCCCCAATTCGGGTCGGCCCCATGCAACGCGGTTTTTACCAGGGGACTGTTGGCGATGGCCAGGGCGGCTTTACGGGCGTCGGCGGCGGTCGCCGCGCCGGTGGCCCACACCCGCACCAATTTGGTCGCACCCTCCCCATCGGCGGCAATTTGGCGGCTTAACGCGTCGCAGACGTCATGCAAAGCTTGCGTGAATTTCCGCCACGCCGGTCCGGACGCCGTGATCCGACGGTTGGCCGCCTGGCCGTTGGCCAGCACGACAAAGGTGTCGCTGGTGCTGGTGTGCTGATCGACGGTGACGCAATTGAAGGTTTCCGCGGCCACCTGGCGGACGGCGGCCCGCAACGGCGCCGCAGCGATGGCCGCATCGGTGGCCACAAAGGCCAGCATGGTGGCCATATTCGGGGCGATCATGCCAGAACCTTTGCACCAGCCGGTAACGGTAATGCGCCGGCCATTCAGCAGGAACGTGACGGCGGCCGTCTTGGGGCGCGTATCGGTGGTCAGAATGCCCCGGGCGAACCTCTGGCTATGCCGCAGTGAACCGCCCAAGCTCGCGGCGAGCCGGGGCAGGCCTTCGCGCAACCGCTCCATGGGCAGGAAGCGGCCGATCACGCCCGTGCTGCTGGGCAGAATCTGGTCCGCTTCGGCCGGAATGCCGATGGTGGTGAGTGTGCTGGCGGCAAGTGCGCACATTTCACGGGCATCAGCCAGGCCGCGCTCGCCGGTGCAGACGTTGGCGCAACCGCTGTTGATCACGCAGGCCGTCAGCACACCACGGCGCAGCATTCGCCGGCCAAGGATAATCGGCGCCCCAACGACCTTATTTCTTGTGAATACGGCCGCAGCCGTAGCCGGTATACGGCTTACGAGCAACGCCAAATCGGGACCACCCGACGACTTGATGCCGCAAGCGACGGCCCCGGCGAGGAACCCGGGAGGCAGGGCAGGCTGGTTGGAATTCATCGCCAACGTTTTACCATAAGTGGAGTCGAAACGAAAAATGGCGGCAGCAGACGGAAGCGGCTTCGGGATGCCGGTGGTTTCAATCGGCGTTGTTATACCGCGCGCCGTCGAGTTTGAAACAAGTGGCCGGGGCGGGGTTGGACATGGGTTGCCCCGTTGGCTGGCTTCGACGGCTAAAGACCGGTGCTACTTCACCGGGGTGTGGAGGGCGTCGGGGATACTTACACCCCTGCGTCGGCAGGCGTGGACGCGGCGGTCACCTGTTCCAGGAAGTTTTGAAAGCTGTTGGAGTTGGTGAATTGCACGCCGGTATTGAGGGCGGCAAAGTGTTTTTTGCCGCAGTCGATTTTCGCCTGCTCGGCGGGCCGGATGGCGTCGGCGAAAAGCGTGGCCTTGGATTCCACAACGAAATAGAGTCGTTCCCGGCCATCCATCTCAATCAGCACGGCCCAATCCGGCCGGTATGCCCCCAGCGGCGTGGCCACTTCGAACCACGGCGGCAGTTTGGCGTAAACCTTCACCTGGCTGGTGATTTCAAATTGTTTCGCGAATGCCAATTCCACATCGGAATCACAGACCACGTATTCATAAACGGATCGTTGGCTTGCGATCATATTCGCGTTCAGGTACGCGGAAAGCTCCTGGTTTTCAAAGAGTTCCTGGGCATAGAAATAACCGGCGCCGATTTTTTCGTACTTGATGCCGTCCACAATGAACAGGCGCATGACGCGGGTGATGAGCTGGGCGACGGTTTCGGCGAATTTCTGCGGGTTGTTTTGGAATTCGTCGAGCCGCCCGCTTTGCAGCAGAATGGCCACCAGTGACCGCCGGGTCAGATGGGTCTGTTCTTCCAGGTAGCTGACGATATCGGGCAAAGGATAATCGCGGGCGTCGTAGACGTGAACGCTTTGCTCCACTTCCTTCATTTGCACCCCGCCGCGGTCGATTTCGGCCTGGCCCCGGCGGAAAACGAAGCGGGCCTTTCCGACCGATGGGATGGCGCGGATTTCCCCGGCACATTTGGCAACCAGTGCAGCGCTGTCAAACCGAACGCGGAACGTGGTCTTGTATTTGATGCGGTCCCAAAGCTGCTTGAATTCCGGGCTCAGGTAAACACGCTTATTGAGCGTCACCCGCTTGCGGTCGGCGGCATTTTGGATGTTGAGCCGGCCGGCGAGCTTCTTAAGGGCCGCAACAATTTGAGGGAATTGCGCGGCGGCGGTTGGGGGCACATTCAACGTGCCCGTGTTCAATGCCGCGCGCAGCGAATCCTGAATGTTACCGCCGGCGTCGATATAACCCTGCGCCTTGAAGTGCTCCCACAGCTGGCCGGATGTTTCGACGCCCATGTATTGCGGCTGGCCCTCCCGGGTACCGATCACGATGTTGGCGAGCAGGTGTGGTTCCACCACGCCAAAACGGAGACCCTCTTCGTGCTCAATTTCCCTTTGCAGCTGTCGGGCGAACTCTTCGTAGGATTCATTGGCCATGACGGTAAGCCGGTTGACCTCGAATCCCTGCACCCGCTGGCCCCGCTGGTCCACCGCGATGCGCAGGCCGCGGCCAATCTCCTGGCGCTTGCGCATCACGGAGTTGGTTTCGTTGAGCGTGCAAATTTGAAATACGTTGGGGTTGTCCCAGCCTTCCTTCAGCGCCGAATGGGAGAAGATGAATTTGAGCTTGCTATTGAAACTGAGCAGTTTTTCCTTGTCGCGCATGATGAGCTGATAGGCGCTTTCGTCCGCCTGCGTGCGCCCCTCGCCGGTGGAATCCTTGAGCACTTCCCGGCCGCCTTTTTTGTCCACGGCGAAATAGCCACCATGGACTTCCGCGGCGGCGGGTGCGGCGTCGCGGAAAAGCTGGCGGTATCGGGGGCGCTGGCTGGCGCGGCGGTATTCTTCTTCAAACATCACGGCGTATTTGCCGGGCCTGGCGCTGCCATCCTGGTCATACCTGCGATAGTTCGCCACGCGATCGATGAAAAACAGGCTTAAGACCTTGATTCCCCGCGGCCGCAGAACCAGTTCTTTTTCCAGATGTTCTTCGATGGTCTTACGGATTTGCAGGCGTTTGTATTCGTCCTGATCCGCCTCGCCGATCGCCTGGCCCAGATCAATCGTCTCCGGCTGGCTGGTGAAATTGATGCATTCTTTGCCGGGTTCGCAGCAGATATCCTGGATGATGTAGCCATCGTACAAGCCCCGGCCGCCGGAAACTTCCAGCAGGGCGTCACCCTGCCTGACGGTTTTCATGGTACGTTTGACGCCGCCGTTTTTCAGGCGCACATCCAGTTCGATGCGGGCGGTGATGGGGCTGGCGGTATGGTCCACGGAGCAGAGCTTGATGTACGGCCGGTTGTGGCTGTCGGCCACCTCGAGGGAGGCGACTTCGATCTGCTTGACCAGTTTGCGCTCGTAGGCGTCCACCGAGTCGAGCCGGTACATCATGTGGTACTGGTCCACGTGGGTGGCGGAGTAGCGCAAGGTGCAGAGAGGCTTCAGCGACGCAATGGCCCTCTTACTGTTCTCGGTGGTGTCCACGCTCTGCGGCTCATCAATGATCACTATTGGGTCGGTGGCACGGATAAATTCGATGGGCCGATTTCCGGCCATGCGATCCTGCGGGCGATGGATAATGTTGGCCTGGCTTTCTTTTTCCGGATCAGCGAAGCTTTTGCGGAAGGCGTCGATATTGATGACCATGATCTGGATGGTGTCGGCGGCGGCGAAATTGCGCACCTGGCCGAGCTTCTGGGAGTCGTAGATGAAATAATCGAATGGGACATTTTCGTAGAGGCTCTGGAAGTGGTCGGCGGTGATTTGCAGCGACTTATGGACGCCCTCTTTAATGGCCACGGACGGCACGACAATGATGAACTTGGTGAAGCCGTAGTTCCGGTACAGCTCGAAAATCGTGCGCAGATAGACATAGGTTTTGCCGGTGCCGGTTTCCATTTCCACGGAAAAATCCATCGACGCAAGTTGATCCGCCGGTTTCAGACCGTTGCGCATCTGGATGGTCTGGACGTTCTTGAGCAGTTCGTCATCGAGCAGCGTCAAGCGGTTACCCAGTCCGAAGTCGTTTGGTTGGGCCCCGGCGAAGAGGCTGGCCTGGGCGGCGTCCATCTCGAGCGGCGCCAGGGTGAAATTGGACATCCCGGCGCGCCGGGACTGGCCGTCGAAAATGTCCACGATGGAACGGATCGCTTCAAGCTGGTAGTCGAGATTGGAATCAAATTGGAGTTTCACTTCTTTCCCCGTGGTTTGTCCGCGACCCGGTATGCCTGCTGCGGGTGGGCTGGATTGTCCGGGTAGATGTACACGAGTTCGTTGCGACGGATCATGGGCGTAAGGTGCGTTCGCGTGACATAGATTTGCTTACGGCCGAGGTAGCGAGCGATCTGCTCGGCCTTCAGGGGCTTCCAGGCGCACAACTGACGGATGACAAGTTGTACGTCGGCTGGCCTGGCTCGTTGGCGCAGCCCTCGCACAGAGGCGGCAAGCTCTGGAGGTAAACCCTCCAGGTTGCCGGGGAACCCTGTAGATAAAGCGGCAAGCCCCTGCGCTTGCGCCTTAAGCGCAGGGGTTAACCCCTGCGCTTGCGGTTGTGACGGACCGGCCAAGGGTGTGGTTTCCGTCAACCGTGGCGTGGGTACGTAGAAGGTGCCAGCGCTCTTTCCCTTTTGATCCAACAGTCCAAGGTCCCGGAGCCGTCTTAAATGCCCACTTGCGACCAGCGTCTCCACTCGATTGATGTCCCGATAGGCGGCGTTGTTAATCGCCCCAATTTCTCGCGCAAATACCAGCGCCTTTTGCTCATCCTCGGATAATGCTGCGTCCGAAAAATGTCCCAACCACCGCACATCTTCCTCGTTCAGGAAATGGTGAAAGAGGAACGTGACGACAAAGCAGTCCTTCTGGCGATCCGACTCAAAGGTCGGCGGGGTCAAACTCGCCTGGGCCATGGATTCGCGCATCGCCCGAATGCCGCTGCCCTTCGTTTCGGCGTAGCGGGTCTCGTGCAGCACGGCGGCAATCTTTTCGTTGCGCGTAATCGATCCCGGTTCGCCCAGCCGCTCATCGGGCACGAGCGAGTGCCCCGGGTTGCGAACCTCTAGCCGATTCGCGTACCGGATAATCTGAACCGGCGATTTGTGCCGGTAACTCCGATGCATGACGGCGTTGACCAAGGCTTCGCGGATGGCTGTACGCGGCATTAACGGCACATCCTGCCGGCGTACGCTATTGGCCGGCAGGTGGAACGCCTTTGGAATGTCGTCCATCACCGTGTTGAGCGCTCGCGGCAAAGCCAGCATGATCGGATCCAGGATTTCCACCGTATCAAACCTAGTGTCTGGACTGCGCACCCATTCCCGCCCCGGTACACGAATGTAATCTACCCGCATCAGCGGGAATACCCGGCGAATGGTTGCACGTTTTCCAAACAGCAACACTCCCGCAACCGTGGGCAGAAGCTTGTCCCCGCGCCGGTCCGCACAGCACAAACTCAGCAGCAGTTCGTCGTCGGCGTAGCCCAATTCTGGTGCACTGGGATTGGCTTCGGCTCGAATGCGCCGATACTCTGCGATAGCCGCGGGGTCCAGGTCGTCGAAAATGCAGTTTTCGACGATGCTCTCGTCCAAGCTGCGGTGGTCACGTCCCTGATAAAAGGCCTGCAAATCATCATCCGTGCAAACCTGATCCGTTGAGCCGATGCGTCGAAATGCTCCCCGTGGCAACCCTTTGGCCTTGAAATATACCGGCTTGTCATGGGCTGGTGCTTCCGGCACGTGGACAACCAGCACGATCTTCTTATCCGGGCGAATTTCCGTTTCCACCTGCGGTCGTACTGCGATGTTGAATATGCTGGAGCATTGGCTGATCAAGTCGGCCTGCATCTTGTCAGGCTGCGGCACGCCCACCACTTCATAGTCGGGGAACAGCGACTCGGGCATAGGCCGTACACCCAACAAAATGTATCCCCCACCGCGCCCCGGTTCGTTGGACATGGCGCAGACGGTCTCCAGCAGTGAGTTTCCAACCTCCCGGCCGGTCTTTGCCTCAATCTCAACGGTCTCGTCCCCCTCATGGAGCCGTTTGAATAATTCATTAAACGTCATCATCTGGTCAGGCTCTGATTCAATGCCGCTGGTTGCAAATGTATTCTACGTTAAAGCCGAACGGTGCCTCGGCCAGTTACCGCGCCGCCTACACCGCCCGCACATCTTCAATTCCGCGCTGCTTGAGAATCTGCACGGCGTTGGTTTTCAATTCGTCGTTGGCGAAACCGGCGTCTTTGAAGACCACGCGCATGCCGGGCGGGGTCTCGGGTTTGAATTCGTCTTTGAGCGCGGCGATTTTCTCCACCACGGCCAGGGTCATATTTTGGGCCAGGCAAATCACCAGGCTGCCGCCGCCGATGATGTGGGCCGTTTTGCCGTCCAGCTCACGTTTTTCAAGCGGCAGGGTTAAATCCAGGCCGTATTTGAGCAGGATTTCATAAAGCACATCGGCTTCGGTGCGTTCGGGCTTGATGACTTCGGTGGCGCTTAACAGCGAATGTTCAAGCTGGTTGAAATCGGGGTCCCAGGTTTTGATGTTGCTGGAATCAAGCTTGAAGACTTTGAAGCCCAAATCGAGAGCCTTGGGGGTCCCGTCTATGCCCGGCAATGTGGCCTGCTTGGCGGCCTGAGCCTGTTCGGCCTGGATTTTCTTAATGACGCGGCGGATGCGTTCTTTGCCGATGTCGGCGATCGTTTTTAATTTTGTCTCGGGCTTAGGTAGCAGTTCCGGCAGTTGCACGACAATAAATTGCCGGTTCCCCCCGTCTTGTTGATTTTGCAGCAACACGCCGTGGGCGGTTGTTCCTGTGCCGGCGAAGAAATCGAGGACAACGTCCCCCTCGTCCGCTGTGGTTGATACCTGCAGAGCCCGCTGGATCAAACGCGGCGGCTTTACAGAATCCACGACGTTGTCGCTGCTTTCAAAAGCGACGGACTGCATAAGCTGCTCCTTAGCTTCCTTCGTGTGGCCAACATCTTCGTATCTCCAGAATGTTTGCGGAACCCGCCCGTCCATGACGTCGGTCCGAAATCGTTTCATCATGGGGGCGGCGTTGCCATCGGAGCCCCACCAAATGCGGTTTTCGGCGTCGAGCTGTCGGAATTTTTCCACTGGCACCCGCCAATATGTCCCGGGCCGCGGCCCTTCGAACACCCGGCCGCCTGGGGATGTGACGGGATAGACGCCTTTGCTGTAGTAGTTGCGTGCGACCAAGTCGCTCGGTTTCCAAGGACCGCGCGGGTCGCTGTCTGGGTTTCGGTACGCCGCGTCCTGCTCCTCTGTCCTCGGCAATAGGTCGGGCCGCCAAGCTTCGGCGTTGCGCGCGTAAAGTACTACGTAATCGTGGTCCTCGGAAAAATGCCGGGCAGTGTTCTTCGGACCGAAAACTTTCTGCCAGATGATTGTTGCGACAAAGTTTTCCTCCCCAAGAATCTCATTGCACAGCTTGCGCAGATTGTCCACTTCATGGTCATCAATACTGATGAAGATCACGCCATCGTCCCGCAGCAGGTTGCGAGCCAATTTCAGCCGCGGGTACATCATGTTGAGCCAGTCGGTGTGGTAGCGGCCAGAGGTTTCGGGATTGGTGGAAAGCTTGCGGCCTTCGCCGTCGGTTTGGCCGGTTAATTCCATGTAATTCTTGATGCTGTCGCGGAAATTGTCGGGGTAGATGAATTCCTTGCCGGTGTTGTACGGCGGATCGATATAAATCATTTTGATTTTTTTATAGTACGACTTCTGGAGCAGCTTGAGCACTTCCAGATTGTCGCCTTCGATGAATAGATTCTGCGTGGTATCCCAATTCACCGATTCGTCCGGGCATGGCCTAAGCGTGCCCATGCTGGGCGTCTGGGCAATCCGGCGGGCCTGGGCCTTGCCGTTCCAGGTGAAGCTGTAGCGTTCGTTGGCGTCATCGACATATTCGCCGAGAAGCTGCTTAAGGGCATCAAAATCAATCTTCCCTTCGGCGAAAACCTCCGGGAAAAGTTCTTTGAGTTTGGCGATATTTTCGGCCAGGAGGTCGGTCGAGCCGCCGCTGATTTTTGTGAATGCCGTGGCGTGTTCGCCGCCTTCCGCGGCGGATCGCCGCGATTGCTGGGGCGTGGGGGTGGTTTTTTCCATAAGCGTTCCTCGCGGAGATTTCCGCAGTTGGGCAGCGGGTGATAGCTTACACCGAAATAGGGCCGGGCGTCACGCCCGGCCGCCGGGTGAAGAGACAAAAGTACGGAGGCAAGGTGGGGGTCGGGCATCTTGCCCGACTGGGGGCCACAACCGGGGGTCGGGCCGACTGGCCGAGGGCTCAACGGGCAACCGGCGGCCTGGAATGACGCCGTCCACCCGCGCCGGCGCAAAGGGCGGTGCGCCGCTCACGATCCGGCGAATAACCGCCAATTTTGCTCCGCACCGGCCCCAACGATACCGCCGGGGCGGGTGTTCCCGCCCCCCCGGCCAGCTTGGATAGCGAGTACGTTCCGGACGGATTGGGAAAAACCGAACCAGCAAATTTCATAACGCTGCGTCACGAGTGCTCCGTGAATCATCATCGTCCCCGGCGGGGGCGACGACGGGTTGGCGCGCATCATCTGCTGCGTGAGGTTCCGGTCGAAGCTCGTGGGGTACGTCGCGTTTCCCCCCGCCCGTGCGAACTCCTGCCACCTTTCCGGGTAACAGGCGCTGACCAGGCACGCCACCAGCACGCTATCAAAGTCGATGCCGATGCGGCTTTCCGCCCAGGCTTTCCGCCAGTCCTGCGGAACGCCGCCGCCTAGGGTTTCGCCGCCCTGGACGGTGGCAACGATCTTCCGCCAGCGCCGGCGGGCCTCGCGAAGTCCGTTGCGCAGGGTGCGCGGCGTGAGGTCGCCCATCACGCCACCTTCGGAGCGCTCCCGAAGGAACGCCTCGAAAAATGCCTGCCGTTTCGCGGATTCAAGCCCACAGCGCTGGCCCGCGGTGTTGAGGTCGCAGAGGTCCGGCCAGACCTGCTGCGCCATCCAAAGGCGGAACACGCGGAGCACGGCTTCGTATTCGGGTTGCGGGCTGACCAGTATGGAATGTTGGCAGAGCCGCGAGATCGGCAAGAATCCCACGCCCTCGGCCCAGCGCGACCGCTGCTCGCGCGCCAAGCCTGCGGCCTCCAAGCGCACAATAGTTTCCTCCTCGCCCTCCAGCGCGGGGGCCGTTTGGGCGCTAATCTTGCCTCCCCGTGATGCCGCCTTCCAGCGCTCGTTGTAATTCTTCCACTTTTCCTCGGCGGGAGCGCCGATGCTGGGCGGTGGGGATTGGATATCGCCGGGGGACGGCTCCGACCACACGGGCGTGGAAACGCAGATTACGTAGCCGAAGCCCGGGAGCAATTTGAGCTGGTCCAGCAGCCCTTGAATAACCTCGCCGTGGCTGGCCTGCCGGGCCACGGCGGCGATGCGGTCGTCATCTTCGATGCAGAGGATGACCCGCAGGCCGGCGCGGACCAGCAGTTCGGAGAGGGCCGGCAGCCAGAGGTGCAGGGGTGGCGCTGAATTAGCGCCGACAAAGGCCGGAAGACGGGCGGCGCTGAAGATCGCCCGGGCGACGCCCGTGGGCGCGCCCTGCAGGGGTAGAATGTCGGTACGGTCCCGGATCAGGGCGAGAACTTCGCCAAAGGCGCCCTTTATCGCGGCCTGCGTATCCGCGTAGTCGCAAAGCGATATGGTGCAGAAGCGGAGGGTGGCGAGGCGGCGAGCGGCACCGGGGGATTCCGAACGCTCGCGTTCCATGGCCAGACGCAGGAGGGTGGATTTGCCCGAACCACGCGGCCCCTGCAGGCAGACCGTGCCCGCCGGCGCGCAAGCCGACGCGGGGCGAAGAAGCTCCAGCAGCCTTGCCGCTTTTCCCGCGGTGTCAAAGAGGTCGTCGGCGGCGCGGTCGATGGGATTTTCCGGCGCTGAGAGCCACCGTAACAACCGGTCGCGCCGTTCGGTATCGTTGGCAGGCGCGTCCCACGGGGCATCCTTCGGATCGGCGGAGGGGGCGGCGCCCAAAGTGGTGGCCGGTTGCGTAGCGCCGGCGGTTCTTGGATTAGCCGAAGGGCTGGCTCCGTCGCCCGCGCCGCTGGCCGTCTCCGGGGTCGAGGGTACCAGCCGTGGGCGCCGCTCGCGACTGGCGGGCGAGCAGCCTCGGGAGCAACAGGGAATATCCCATTAGCGCCAGCACGGCGGCCGGTCCGGCGGCCTCCAACCCGCCGATGGCGTGGATGCCAATTGCGGCGGACAATTTTTTGGCGAAATAGGCCAGCAGGGCGGCGGCAAGCATCAGCCAAGTTGCCGGCGGCGGCAGCCCGGGACGCCGGAGAAAGAGCGATCCAAGGCTGGGCAAATGCGTCAAGTGGCAAACCCAGATGAGCAGCGCCAGGGCGATGAGGGCGACCAATGGCGGCAGGGCGCCGGTATGCCGCAGTGTCCAGGCGAGCCAGGCGCCGAAAGCCGAGGCGGTCAGGACGGTCGCCAGGGCCAGCCCCCAATAGAGGCAGACGTCCTTGAGGCAGCCGTTCGCCCCGGCGGGTCGGCCGGCCGGCTGACTCTGCGCTGGCGGCGCGGATTCCGGCATGGGTAACTCCCGATAGTGCAACTTGCCCAACCGGCCGCCGTGGCGGCTGGACCCCGGGCGACCGGGAACGCAGGGACATGGGCGGGACGCCCGCGCCGACAGGCCCGTCGCGGCCGACCGGTTTGAGGGAAATGATAACGCGGCTTGGTGATTGGTGCATTGTGGCGGGCCTCGGCAGAGGCTCCGACCGCTGGCCCGGCCGCGGGTTAATTTCAAATGTCGCAACCGTTGCGCCGCAGGGCCTGCACTGTTGCCACAAGGGCCGCGGGATGATCCGGATCCACAGGCACCGCGTGCGCTCTGAAAAGGCGGTCGGCCAAAGGAATGAATTCCTCGATGGTGCCCAAGCGGTTGCGGGGCACGGGTACGTAAATCCCGCTGGTTGGCCTCGGGGTGAATTCCAGCTTGCCCGGACCACCCGGCGGATTAGGCAGCAGGAATATCGCGCCCTGGTCCCGGGTGTAGACCCGGCTCGCCTGCCATGCACTCATGCTGTTGACCCAGGCCGGTAGTCGGTCATCGCATTCGATCCCTACCTGCTGGTTTAATGTGCACTCAAGTTGCCGCCTGGGCCCCTTGAAGCCTATCGCCGCACATGTTGGCGACAGCGGGAACGTGAAGATGGCCTGCTTCGCCCAATTACCCGGATCGCCAGCTTCTATGGGGAACGGGGTGAGCATTTCGCCATAGCGTGGACCCGGTTGGGCAAAGAGTCCCACGGGCCGATCCGACGTGACCAGCACTCTGCCGTCCTGGCCATCGAACCAATACAGATGCCACTGGATTGACGGGAGGTGCTGGCGAACTGCCTGGAGGTCCTTGAGGATGCCCTCCGGACCGGGGTTATTTTGGTAATCGCCCTGGACCACGCCAGCGCTTATCAGCGGGTCGAGCTGTGTCTTTGCTCCCATGGCATGGGGTGAGCGCATCGCCATAGCCGCGATGTACACGACAACGTCCTTCCCAGTTTGGTAGTCAAAGGAATCGGCTTTTAACGTAAACAGCCGTTCAATCCCAGCCATCGCAGGGCGCTCAATTTTGCGAAGCTCGCCTTCGTGGTAGCAGTCATCGG
>JAJYFE010000054.1:0-13301 GCA_021785435.1 Planctomycetota bacterium | reverse complement strand
TAGAGGTGCTCTACCCACCCCGTCGTGTTGGGATTGCCGCCGGCCCACTTCGCCTTGACCAAGCCGTCTTTTCCGGGGCGCATGATGTATTGGTAGTAGGTTCCATTCGGCAGGCAGAAATATTTCAGATACGCCCTGTTGACATGGTGGTGCTTCACGGGTTTGTTCGAGGATGAAGCGGCAGCGCTTGCGGGCATGGTTCATGGCCCTAACGTGTATTTGGTATCGAGTTTACCCCAATTTTGGGGGCACAGCAAGAATACGGCGGGTCTAACGTGGCCGTGGAAGGCGCCGCGGTAGGAAGATCGCATCAGGGGCGTTCGTGATACCCGGTTAACTCGAGGCGCCGCCGTTACCGCTGCACCGGTGGGCCGTCAGGGGGAAGTGATACCGCGATTGGGGGCGGGTGCATGCACCACAGGCCTCCCGCCTGCCCGGCATCGGTGGTTGGCAGGGCAGGCGCCGCGCCAGCCATATATTTTCCGACCACCACGTTCTCGAACCATCGGCCGCAGCCCATGTGTGGGCCAGTTAAGCTTGCGGTTCATTCCGATCTCCGACACGGGGTTGTCGACGGTGGGGGTGACGGCCAGATGAAGTTGCAGAGATCAAATAGCAGTTTCTGTCGTTCCTCAATTTCATCAGGCCCGAACGTTGCGACTGGCTTGAATGCCAGACCGCTGTGTTGCGCAAACCGGGTGAAGTCCAGTTTGCTCTTGTAGCTGTCCTCCCGCAGCGTCTCATTCCAAAGTAGCGTGTTGGCGTAGGTTGCGAGTTTCTTGGTGTAAGGCTCGTGTCCGCTGGATTGGTTGTCCTGCCCCCTCAAGAGCAGGACAGCGCCGAGCCGGTTTCGCTCCCGCTCGAAACGTTCCTGGTCCCCACCGAAAAGAGCGACATTCTCGTCGTTGCGCGCCAGAATGTGTTCGATGTGGAATCCATTGACGGCACCGCGGCGGGTCACGAGGTCCACCAGCGAATGGCGCATCTGCTGATTCGTCTTTTGCGCGAGGAGCATTTCCACCCGTGCAAAGAGATAGCGGGTGAAACGCGTATTCAGCCGGTCGATGGACATGAGCTTGAAGAGCGTGTAGTTGAACGCTTCTAAGTCCGGAATGCCACGGCGCTCTTTCAATTCTTCGACGAGATGCTTCTGGAAAACAGCCGGAATCTCCGTCGCGGGTTTGCCACGAATCTCGGCGCTGATGTCGAAGAGCCGGGCGGTGTATTCGTTGGAATCATAAGCCCCTTGGAGCTGCAAGAGAGAAAACAGGCGATCAAGTCCTGTGGCCACGGCTTGGATTTTGGCCGTTTCCTCTGGGTCATCCGCCGTGCAGGCGGAGAGCACCAGCATTAATTGATTGTCCTGTTCGTTCAGGCGGTTGCAGAAGACGGAGCGGAGATCCTCCATCTCGCCCTCTGTTGCTTTCCACAAATGGCAGTAGAGTTCTGTGTAGTATCTGAACGGCCCCTCAAGAAATGCCTTCACCTCGACGGCGTTGTGGTCGAGTTTTAGATTTTCGTTCAAGTCCGCCTTGAACATTTCACGGTGGTAGTCGCCGTCGAAACGCTGGCCTGCCTTGCGGCTGTCCGCAAACTTCGCCTTGAGCCAATAACGGAAGAAGCTGTCAATCTCGTCGTCCCTATACCCGTTGACTTTCAGGACCTGCTGTTCCCAGTGCTCGTTAAACTGGCCACGGTCTAATTCTAGTTTGTCAATTTGGCCGAGCAACTTGCCCTTGAGGATTTCGTAGGGTTTGAGCCGGACGCCGCGGTCGTTGATCACCTCGAACACCATCGGGACATGGGTTGCCTCAACGGAAAGATTGATGAGAACCAAACGGAAGAGGAGATAATGAACAAAGGTATCGAAAATGTGGAGCGTCTTCAGCCGGGCGTCCAATTCCTTGCTGATCAGTTGGTAATTTTTGACCATGTTTACCGCCGTGATCCCGGTGCTGGTGTCAATGGTCTCGGGGGCCTGGCCATCCCTCAACCCATTCAACACTTGGAGGTGCCGGACGTGATTCATCCAGAACTTGCAATCGATGCCGGAGTAGCCTGCGACCTTTGTGTCTAACCACTTCTCGGTTTTGGATCGGAGCGTCTTTGCCTGGGATAACAGCTTCAGAAGAATCAATGTCAACGTGGTCAACCGCTGCTGCCCGTCCACGACGAAAACCCGACCGCCAACGTTATTAGTGACATAGGTGTTCAGGTAATACCACGGGTAATAGGCGTTGATGTTTTCAGCGTTCGGAGTGAGCGACCCGTGCTTTGGCTTTGCGTAGGCTTCATCAAACTGGTAGAATACATCGTCCAGCAGGCGCTTCACTGGCTCCTCAGTCCACCTATAGTCACGCTGGTAGAAGTCAATGAAGTAAACCGTAGTTGAAAAGGTCCGGTCGAGATTCTGTTTATCTGGTTGAATTTCCATAAGTGTTCCTCCTCGTTGCCTTCCGCGATCGGGCTATTCATCAAGGTTCACAGGTTCTCAACCGCCGCCGCCAATTCTTTTTCCGCCGCCTTGATCCGCATGTTCCATTCCACCTGGCGATTGAATTGCGTCTCGGCTTGCAACGCGCGGCGTAACTCTGCGATATTCTCCTCGATCCGCTGGCATTCGGCCAGCAGGCTGCGGCGAGATTGCCAATCGGCGTCGGCCGGGACCAACTGATATTCGCCGGTAAAATGGGCGCATTGCAGCGCCACCAGCCGAGCAATCCAGGCGTTATACAGGGCGAAAAAATTGGTTTGTGGCAATCCGCTGATGTTCAAATCCGCCAGGAAATCGGCTTGCGCGCCCGTCGCCGTGTCCGGCGAGAGCCAAGCGGTGGCGAAATACTCCTCCACGACAATTTGGCCACGATCCGCCTGGTTGAAGCGTTTGGCGGCAAGGCTCAGCGCCGTACGCGAATCACATGCCAGCACCAGCAATAGCGGGTACGGAATGGCCCGCTGGATGGTCTCCGCCACCCGCGCGTGGCGGGTTGGCTGGCGCAGATTGGCTTGCAAAACTGCGATTTCGATGTATTCCCGCTGGTCGTCGCGGTAGGCGGCCACCGGAATGGTCGATGGCTTGAGCGTGTACTGCCAGAGGATGCTGTCCACATCCTGCTCGAATACTTTCTTATCGCCGGCGCCGAGTTGCGCCTTTTGAAGGAACAGGCTTTTGAAGACACGTTTACCCAGCCGACATGAATCCGGAATCGCCAAGTATTGATGAACGACGTCTATCATGTGTGGGGTGCTCTCTTTTTGATACGCTCGACCAAATTGCGACCGCGTTTCCGGTTCGGTGCAGCCTCCAACTACCGTGGCGTTAGCCCTCCAGCTTCGCCCGGTTTGCTGCCCGGTATTTCTCCGGCGCCCCGTTGACCAGTTCTATCTCGAATCTTCTGCGGTCAAGCACCTCAAGGAATCCCATTTCATGGCCAGGCTCGATTGTGATTTCGCCGTTGGCTTCCTGAAATGCAACGCCGGTCTTTTCACAGAGTTGCTTGAACAATGCCCGGTCAATCCCGGCCGACCTTTTTTCACCGAGTATCGACGCAAGGTAACGAGCTGCACGTGGATGTTTTGCCACATACTCGCCAAGCCCATCAAAGTTTATAAACGGAATTTGTTGTTTGATCGCCTCCAGGTTGCCCGGGGCGGCTGCCAAAATCGCCTCCTTCATCTTTCCCACGGATTCAAACGCACTTGGCCTGAGAATACGAACCTTTGCGGAGCCGACGACCACATCGAACGTATCGTCCAGCTTAAATATTTTGTCCTCGACGATCCGAAGTGAATCTGTGGCGAAAGAAATTAGGCGGCTTTTCAATACACCCTTGAATTGGGTGGCTCGGCGCACCGCCGTTAACTGACGGCTCGCACTGTCGCGAAAGCGTGCGAAGTAGCACTCAATGCCGGAAGGGTCCGATCCGAATCTATCATCTATTGGAATATTCACAGCGGCATGAAGGTCGCGCAATCGGCTGGCGTTGTCGTGGTCTATTGGGAGGTATAGGCTCTCGGCGCTCGAATACTTCTCGGAGGGTTCATAGCGCCGAGGCTGGTCACCAGTGCGCTCCATTGCCGCCAGTGTTTCCTGTGCCATCACCTGCAGCACCTGCTGCACTCCCGCGTCGACCGGGACCAGCGTGAAGGAGTCGTCGTCCCAGCCTACGCCAAATTCCGTGTGGGTTGTCGTGGAGAAATCAAATTCGGGCATGGGTCGTCTCGAAGAAAATAGTGTTGCTCAGGCGGTAGGCGATCACGCGGTCGCCAGCCGACAGGTAGGCCCGTTGCGTTATTAACACCTGGCGTTTTTTGCCAGTGTGCGGATTACCGTCGTCCGGGGATGAAATAGTGAAGACGCGATAACCAAATACGGCGAAAAGCAGATTCATATAATGTAAATCCATATGCCAGAAGACAAATATGACGAAAACTAAGGCGGCGAGCGCGGCGACAAGTTGCCTCCAATCGTTCAAGTCGATGGCATAAAGGGGAAGCAACATCGCGAAGAGATAGACGAGGAGGTGTTCCCTGTTATCCCTGGCCTCTCCGACCACCAATTCCCTTTGATCGCACAGTCGTTTCGCAATCCGGAGGCGCCAAAACAGGAAGAAATTAGGAACAACGGCAAACGCGCAACACAGGGGTATTAGGAACCGGTCCGGAACGAGGGTGGTGCCGCGCACAGCCCAGAGAATGAAAATGGGCGACACGCTGGCCAGCACCATCATCAGGCGCGCGAACCTCAAGCCTTGGCCGTCCCTGCTTCTACGCACCTTGACCGCCTCCGCTGAGGATAATGAGATACGACACCACCTCAAAATCGTCCGTCCCCGCAAAGGCGTCTTTACTGACCATGGTCCCGCCGGGCTGGAAAAGACTTTCGATTCCCTTTTCATCGGCCTTGCCGGTGATGGCTTGGACCGCCTTGGCGAGCAGGGCCTGATAGCGTTCCATGTCGGCGCCGTGCCGGGTGGTGGTATTGAAGGCCGCCAATGCGGTCGCATCCGGAGTTTCCCGGCCAAGGGCCAGTTTTCTGAAGATGTCCAGAATCTTTTTTGCCTGCGGGAAGTTCTGGCGGACTACGCCGTCCTCCGACACGTACACGAGGTAATGGGGCGCCAGGGCATAGGTACTGTCGATGACGGCTTGAGGCGATGCGCTGCGCAGGCAAAAGATGACGCCGGGTGGAATTTCCGCGCCGGCCGGCGGCGCTACGGCGAAAGCGCCGATGGGCATGGATTGCAGCTTCCCGGCATGATTTTTCAGGTAGCCGGCCAGGTCCATGCGAAAGTCGTTAAGCGTCAGGTCGGTAATGGAGATATTGTTGGCCAGATCCTCCAGGTTGACCACGTTTTCCTGAAGCTGCTGAAGCTGACGGCGGCGGTATTCCAGATCGTTCATCCTGGCTTTTTCGTTCGGCTGGATGATGTTTTCCTCGCCGGTGGCGGAGATGTCCAGCAGAACCATGCGACCGCTGACGCGGGCCTCCAGATTGATGTATTCGTCCAGTTCCAGGTTCGGCCAGAAGTTCACCAATTGAACCGTCTTGTTCCTTGAGCCGATGCGGTCGATGCGGCCGAACCGCTGGATAATGCGAACGGGATTCCAGTGAATGTCGTAGTTCACTACCTCATCGCAGTCCTGAAGGTTTTGGCCTTCGGAGATACAGTCCGTGGCGATCAGAATGTCGATTTCGGCGGTCAGCGCCGGATCAATCCGGAAACGTTCCTTGGAAACCGGCGAGAAGGAAGTGAGGATGGAGTTGGAATCGCGCCCGATGCCGACAAGTGTGGTCTGGTTTTCATCGGTGCGCCCCGTGATCAACGCACAGTGCAAATCGAGCGTTTCCCGCGCCCATGGGGCGATGTCGGCATAGAGATAGTGGGCGGTGTCCGCATAGGCGGTGAAGATAAGCACCTTGCGGTTGCCGGGATTAGGCGGGTTCCGGCATTTGCGGGCGATGGCCTCTTTCAAATGGCGCAGCTTGGCGTCGCGGGCGGCGTCGATTTTCCGGGCGTCCGCGAGAAGCGAACCCAGCCGCGTTTCGTCTTCGCGCAACTCCTGCAGCCACTTGATACGGTCCACGTCGGTGATGAGCACCTTGACCTTCTTGCCCAGCAGGAAAGGCTCGAATTCGTCATCATCCACGGCGACGTCTTCGATTTTCAGGCCGTCGATGGCGGTCTGGTCCTGGGATTCAAGCTTGCCGATGATTTGACGGACGTCCTCCAGGAGCCTTTGGAGCGTGCTGGCGAAGGAATTGATGGAGCTTTCCATACGCTTAAAGAGGCTGACGCGCATCAAGTGAATCAAGCTTTCCTCACGGTCGACCTGTTTGAAGATGGAGCCGCCTTTGACCGCGATGTCGTACCTGCGGCTGTATGCCTCGAGTTTATGCGGCAACACGTATCGGAGGGGGGCGTAGGCGCTTAAATTCAGGCGACGGATGGTCTGGTTGATGTCTTTAAGCGGCGGGAAGTGCTTTTCGGTGTCGATATCCGATTTAATGTTTATAGGCTTGGTACGTTCCGGGAACGTTCCAATATCGGCCAGGTTGTAATATTTCTCGAGGTGCCTGCGGGAGCGCGCAATGGTCAGCAAATCCAGCAGCTTGAAATAATCGAAGTTCAGACTTTCCAGGAGCGCTGCGGCGGTTCGCCGTGGTTCATCCTGCCGGAGCCACCGGTTGAAGAGGGTCTGGGCCTGGCGGAGCGTCTGTTCGATGCTGGAGATGCCATGGTCGGCCAGGGCGCCGTCAACGCCCTCGGTGATGAAAGCGACCTGGTTTTTCAGATCGTTCATCCGGTTGTTAACCGGGGTGGCCGAGAGCATGAGCACTTTGGTTTTCACGCCCTTTTGGAGGATGTCGCGCATCAGGCGCGTGTAGCGGGTCAGGCCGTCCTTGCGCTTCGGGCTGTTGCGGAAATTGTGGGATTCGTCGATGACCAACAGGTCGTAATTGCCCCAGTTGACGCTGGCGAGATTCAACTCGCCGGAATAGCCAGCATCGCGGGTAAGGTCGGTATGGTTTAGAACGTCGAAATTGAAGCGGTCGGCGGCAAAGATGTTGCGTTTGTCATTGACGGCATAGATGGTCCAATTTTCGCGGAGCTTTTTGGGGCAGAGCACCAGTATGCGGTCGTTGCGGAGTTCATAGTATTTGATGATCGCCAGCGCCTCGAATGTTTTGCCCAGGCCGACGCTGTCGGCGATGATGCAGCCATTGTATTTTTCGATCTTGTCGATGGCGCCCAATACGCCGTCACGCTGGAAGCGGTAGAGCTTGCGCCAGACGAGTGTATCCTTTATTCCCGTGCGGGCTCGGAGGATCTGGTCTTCGTTGATTTCGCCGAGCAGGTCGCGGAACAGGTTGTAGAGGGTCAGAAAATAGATCAGTTCCGGTGATTGGTCGCCGTAGATTGACTGGAGATCGCCCAGCACGCGGGCTTGGGCGTCGGCCGACACGGCCGGATCGTTCCAGATGGAGTTAAACCAGGCCAACAGTCCCTGGGTTGGCTCGGCGGCATCGGTGAAGGTGTTCATGTCAAAACCATTGGATGGCGCAAACCCCAGCCCGCTGGTGGTAAAATTTGAGCTTCCGTGAATGGCGACGGATTGGCCGCTGGGGTTTTGGATATGGAATAAATTCTGCGGCACCGGTGAGGATGCCCTTCGTATGCGGGCCCTCTTTTCCAGCCACTGGGCGCATTGACGGGCCGTGTGTGCCAGGTTGAGCGTATTGCGGAGCCTGCGGTCCGCGTCGCTGCCCACCAGGCCGGGAATGGCCTCGGCGTTCGGCTGACCTCCGCCGGTGCCGGGCGTGGGCGGCGGCGCCAGCAAAAGGCGAACGTCGCTGAGGCACGCCAGTTCGGGTTGGAGCGCTGCGAAGGCGTAAACGGACAAGGCACTGGAAATACACGACAAGCGGGCGTCTTGCTGTAGGTACCGGCGGAGCGTTGGACCGACTCTGCCGTTGGTTTTGTTATCCAGAAGCATGTCGTCACCATGAACGGTCGGGGTCCGTAGATGTGGATTGGGTTCCACGCGCCGGGCTCGATGAAGCTATTATATAGGGTGTGGCCAGATTTTTTTGGGGGGACATACCCACGGACGGCATCAATGCCGCCGCTAAGACGGTTGGGGACTTGGCGCTATCGCTGATGACCGGCATGGGCCAGGAAATCCGGCCACGCCCGGCTTGCCCCGCTCCATCGGGATCCATACCGATGGCGGACAGGTAAGAGGCCTGTCCCACCAGGTTTAGGGGGCGTCAAGAAATAACGTTTACACTCCGGAAAAGAAAACAGCGCCGGTGCTGCCACCACGGGGCGGAGGCGGGGCCGATTTGACCGCGCCGGAGGAGTCCGGTATTTTCACATTTTCCACGGGCGCGGACTTTATGAAAAACAACGTCTGACCAAGGAGCGACCACCATGACCACGGATGAAAAAACACTGAAAATTTACTACGAAAAAGAGGCGCCGTTGGCCGGTCTGGCGGGCAAGACAGTGGCGGTGCTCGGTTATGGCTCGCAGGGCCATGCCCACGCCCAGAATCTGCGCGAAAGCGGCGTAAAAGTGGTCGTGGCCAATCGGCGGGATTCGGCGAATGGACGGCTGGCCATCGAACATGGCTTTGAGCCGATGCCGATCGCCGACGCGGTCCAACAGGCGGATCTGATTATCATGACGCTGCCGGATGAGCTGCAGGCGGAGATCTATGCGCGGGACATTCGAGCACACCTGAAAGCGGGTAAAACCTTCGGCGCCACGCACGGCTTCAACATTCATTTCCAGCAGATTGTACCACCGCCGGAGGTGGACGTGGTGATGATCGCCCCCAAGGGGCCGGGGCATCTGGTGCGCAGCGAATTTGTCAGGGGCGGCGGCGTACCGTGCCTGGTGGCCGTGCATAAGGATGCCTCCGGGACAGCGCTGCGGACGGCCCTGGCCTGGGGCCATGGCATCGGGGGGGGGCGGGCCGGCATTATTCACACGACGTTCAAGGATGAATGCGAGACCGATCTGTTCGGCGAACAGGTGGTGTTGTGCGGCGGTTTATCGGCGCTTATCAAGGCCGGGTTTGAAACGCTGGTGAAAAACGGTTATCCGCCGGAGATGGCGTATTTCGAATGCGTACACGAAGTGAAGCTGATTGTGGACCTGATTTACCAGGGCGGGCTTAATTATATGCGCTACAGCATCAGCAACACCGCCGAATACGGCGATCTGACCCGCGGGCCGCGGATCATCACGGCGCAGACGCGGAAAGAAATGCAGAAGATTTTAGATGAAATCACCAGCGGTAAATTCGCCCGCGAATGGATGGCCGAACATCGCGCCGGCAAACCCAAATTCAAAGCGCTCTACGACGCCGACCGAACCCACCCGGTGGAGATTATCGGCCGCAAACTGCGCCGGATGATGAAGTGGATCAACGCCAAAGAGATGGATTGACACCGAGCGGTCTGCGGTCAGCGGTCAGCACTCCGAAACCGGCGTACGGGTCGCCGAAGGAGGCGACTCGACAAGGCGAGCCGCCGGGCTAACCGACGCAGGGATTCCCCGTTGAGGAACGTTATGGGTTGACCGGCCAATTGCGGCGGGCGGTCGTGTCGGTCCCAACGAATGTCGCTGAAGACTGCGGCCGCAACAGCGACGGGGATCTTGCCCGCTTTCTTGAGATTTCGATGGGATCCGCGAGCGAAGTGGAATATCTGCTGCTATTGGCTCGCGATTGGGGCTACTGGGATGAAGGCACCTACGAGCGCTATGCGACGGGAATGATGGAAATTAAGCGCATGCTCGCCGGTTTAATAATGACGCTCAAGGCCAAGCTGATCGCTGACCGCTGAAAGCTGACCGCATTAATAATTCCGACCGAACTGTTTCTTTTCCCATTCCTTATTAATGATGATGGTGGGCTGAACCAGAATCAGCAGAATGCCGGTGTCGCGCACATAGGACCGATTGGTGAACAACCGGTTGATCACGGGAATTTTCGACAAAATGGGCACTCCAGCTTCCACTTCGGTTTCACCGGCTAAGCGCTGGCCGCCGAGCAGCAGCGTGCCGCCGTCGGGAACCGCCACATGGGAAGTTTCCACGATGGTGGTTTGGGTCTGGGGCAATTGGACAAAGCCCTCGCCAAGCCCGTTGCTGGTTTGACCGGGGATCAGCTGTTGGCCGGTGATGTTGAATGTCTGCAGGCCCTGCAGAGCCGACAATTCCGGGATTATATTCATGATCACATAACGCAGATCCGGCGTGACGGCGGCGTCGGTAATCGCCAAGACCACGCCGGTGGAAAGCGTGGAAACATTCAGCGTGGGCGCGGTGCTGGTGATACCACCGGTACTGGAAATGGTCGTGCCGCCCGTCTCGGACGAGACATAGTTTTCCTGCTCGATGATCTGGATGTTGGCGGAACCACCGTTGGGCACAATCACGCGCGGCGCGGTCAGGGTGGTGGTGTTCTTGCTAAGCTGCGTGGCCTGGAGCAGCAGATTCAACTGGTAATTGGACAGAATACTTCCGGACAGACTCAGGGCCGGGGAGGCCAGACTGTTGGCGACGTTGGCGCCCACACCCGTGGCGATCGGCGTGGCCAGGGACGCGGTATTATTGCCGATGGTCACCGGTCCGATGTTCTGGCCGAACATGGTGTTGTTGCCGCCAAAGGTCACGGGCGTCGCAGCGCTGTTGGCCGTTTCGACGGACGGGAAATTGAGCGACCAAGAGAAGCCAAAATCATTCAGAAAGCCCGTGTTCACCACCAGGAACCGGGCGCTGATGGAGATTTCCACCGAGTGGGCCTCGCGCAATTGATCCAGAAGATTGTGGACTTTTTCCTGATTGGCGGGCGTCTGGGTGATCACAAACTGACCGCTCAAATTGCGGATGGAGCCAATGGTGCCGCCGTTGGCCGTCCACGAATTGCGGTCGACGATGCTTTCAATCAGCTTTTCCAGCTTCTTGATGGATTTCTTCTGCTGGTTTTTGGAAAAGAGGTTGCCCTGGCCCTGGCCGCCGTTGCCTCCGCCGCCCCCGCCGCCAAAGAGGTTGCTGTTGTTGTTGTTGGTATTGACATTGCTGGTCTGCCCGGCGGTAATCGACACGCCGCTGTTGTTCTGGGTGGACTGTCCTAAATTAAACGTGGGGATGTTGGTGAAAGTCATGATGGGCACCAGCAGGTCCTGCACGCTGTAGGTTCGCGTGACCACCTGTTGCGCCAACTGATTGGTGGTGGAGATGGTCAGCACGCCACCGCTGATGTTGTAACCGAGTTTGGCTCCGCTGCTGCCCTGCGCCTGCGTGAGCACGTTATCGAGGACGGTCTGAAACGTGACATCGCGCAAGGTCAGGCTGATGGGCGCCTGTTTGCTGATGCCGGCGCTGGCGATGGCGCTCCAATTCACCACGATATTGGCGGCGGTCTGGCGGCGCAGTTCATGGACCACATCAGCAAAGGAGGTATTTTGGGCTGAAAAAGCGGGCGTAGTTTCCGCCAGACGCTTATAGAGCGCCCGATCCGCGGAAGACTGGCCGGTACGGGCTTCCGCTTCGCGCATTTTGCTTAATTCAGGCCAATCACTCGGATATACCAGCAAGCTGCGGTAAGGAATCATCGCTTTTTCGGAAGCGATGACCTGTTTTTCCTGCTGCCGATAACGCTCGTTGTGATAGTGACTCCACTTGCGGTACTCGATCTGATCCCGCACCATCTGCTGCATCAGCCGGGCGGAATTATTGGTCGGATCAATGGCCACCACCTGGTTGAGCGTATCGAGCGCCTGGGTGTACTGCAGGCGCCGAAGGTACTGGTTGGCCTGGCCCATGAGCTGGTTGACCTGGCGGCGGCGCTGCATTTTAAATTTCCATTCCATCTGGGCCTGGTTTTGTTGTATGGACTGCTGATGCAGGGCGGCCGTGCGCGCCACCGCCACCCGGTGCTGCTGGCGGACCAAGGCGATCTGCCGCTGGGCGCGAACCTTCATGAATTCATACTGGCGGCGGGGGAACATATGTTTAGCCGCGGTGATGACCGCCAGGGCGTCGTTGGCGTCATCGAGCGCGTTGAGCAGTTGGCCCTGGCGCAGCGCATCGGATGAAGCGCGGAGAAACTGATTGTACTGGACCTGGGTTCGCTGCTGGACAATGGCCTGATTATACAGGGACTGGCTAAGCAGACCCGGCGCCTGGCCGGCCGCGAGTTTTCGAGCGTAGGTCAGGCCCATGGCGGCGGCCTGATTGCGGGGGTTGAGACTAAGCGCATCGGCGTAGAGGGTGATGGCCCGATGATAGCGCCCCGCGTGGACGGCTTGATCAGCCTGCACCACCAAGGCCGCGGCCCGCTGGGCGTTGATGGTGGCGGCCAGCTGCGCCCGCGCTGCCCGCTGCGCCGCGGCTTGCCGGGCGGCCAGTTCCAGCGCCGCGGCCTTTTGCCGGGCAGCCAGCGTTTCCGCCTGGGCCCTGGCATGAGCCGCCAGCGCCGCCTGCCGTGCCTGGGCGGCGGCGGCGGATTTTTGGGCCGCCAACCTTGCGGCCGCGGCCGCCCGAGCCTGGGCCGCGGCCTGCCGGGTGGCCGCTGTCTGCTGGCGACTGGCGGCCTGTTCCTGCTGGGCTTGGAGCTGTTGGAGCAGTTGGGCCTGGGTCTGCTGGCGCCGCGCCGCGGCTTGCCTGGCCGCGGCCGCCTGGGCGGCGTGCAGCTTTTGCGCGGCGGCGATTTTTTCGGCCTGTGCTTTTTGCGCCCCCGCTTGTTCCGCGGCCAACTTCATCGCGGCGGCGATCTTTTGGGCCTGCGCTTTCTGCGCCGCGGCTTGCCGGGCTGCCAGCCTGGCGGCCTGGGCCTTCCGGGCCGCGGCTTGTTCCGCGGCCAGCTTCATGGCAGCGGCCTGTTGTGCTGCCGCCGCCTGAGCGGCTTGTGTTTGTCGCTGCGTCTCGGCTTGCTCCTGCTGGACCTGCAGCTGCCCCAGCAGCTGGGCCTCAAGCTGCTGTTGACGCCGGGCGAGCTGCTGGGCTGCGAACCGGTGGGCGGCGGCGGCTCGGAGGGCGGCGACCTTTTCCGCTGGCGCCTTTTCCGCTGCCGCACGTGCCGCGGCGAGTTTTTCCGCCTGCGCCTTTTGTGCTGCCGCGCGGGCCGCGGCCAATTTCGCGGCCTGGGCCTGGCGCGCCGCGGCTTGCTCCGCGGCCAGTTTCGCCTTCGCTGCGGCAGCCTTCCGCTGAGCCGCCAGCTGGGCTTGCTTTTGCGCCGCGGCCTTTTGCCGCGCGGCGAGTTTGGCCGCTTGGGCCTGAGCCAGC
>JAJYFE010000053.1 GCA_021785435.1 Planctomycetota bacterium | reverse complement strand
GCGAGGGGGGACAACGCGATTTCGACCACGGCTTGGATGATTTGGTACGCTCTCATCGTAATCTCCTTTAAAAGAGAGCCGGTATTACCAGTTTTCAGGGTTAAGTTTGTCGCCATAGCGCCCCTTTGATCCGTTTTCAGTGAACTGAACATGAGAGACTCCTTTGAAAAAGATGAACTGCCGCCGTGGCGACTCTGCCAGCGGCGACCCTTTGAGATTTCCCAAACGGAACCACTATACGGATGACTTTGATTTATCTACATGGCGGGACTCCCTATACCTAACGCTTCCTGACATTACGAAATCTTGGTCCTGGCGTTCTTGGCGCCTTGGCGGTTCATCTCGTTTACCATACCGCCGGGGCTCGCCCGCAACGGCGATCGGGACATCGCCGGGTACAGTGCCCGCCACGCGCGCCGGTCCACCGCATTAGCAACGCGGTGCGTTGCGCCATTTCCGTCGTGCGGCGTCTTGAGGTGTTGCCAACCATTCACCGAGAACAGCTCAAAACCTTCATGGCGCCATGTTTTCAAACTCTTGACAACGTGCCATTAATAGCCGCGTAGAGTACAGCCTCCCGTTCACCGCGATAGGCCGCAGTACGTTTCTATATCATACATTGGCCGCGGAGACTTGTCAAGCGAGTGGCTAGTGGTCTTACCACAAGGCCAACAACAACCACACGATATCCTTGCACCGCGTTCTCCAAGGACGCGGAAGATGGGCCACGAATCATTCGCAGTCGTTCCGGGGATCCCTGCCGCGACGCTTTTCACGGCTGCCACTATACCACACCGGCAATGCAAATCAAGAGAAAAATAGCTGTCGTCCGTGTGAGAAGTGATGACGCGTGGGCCGCCATTGCGCCCCCCCAGACGTTCCGAACGTTCCCGTCGTCAGGCATCGCATGTAGTGTATCGTACCGTGCATCCTTTGGTCAGTCAAGGGGAATTTGACAACGATGTCAACCTGTGGTATGTTGTCTTACCAGGATGATCAGGATGATAATGAAACCATTCAGGCGCCGTTGTTCACTGGTGGGGGAGATTAGCCAGGAACTATTGACGCGTATCCAGCGCATGAATTCGCGAGGGCAGGAGGAATTGCCGGCAGAGCGGGCTCTGGCCCAAGAGATGGGGGTTAGCCGGCCCGTGATGCGGGAGGCGCTTAAATGGTTGCAATCACAGGGGCTGGTCGAAGTGCAACATGGAGTGGGGAACCGGGTGGTGAATCGGCTGCATAAACCTGTCGGTGTGGCCATGTCCCTGCAGGTTCCGGACCCCAGGGCGCGCTTACGGCAGTTGATGGAGGCGCGCCTGATTCTGGAGCCGGAAATGGCACGGTTGGCGGCCGGACGAATCAACCTCCGACAACGGAACCGATTGCGCCATCTGCAGACGAAATTGGGGGTCTGCAATGCGGCGCAGGAGGCGATTGAGTATGACGTGGAATTTCATAGGGTATTGGCGGAGGCCAGCGGCAACGACGTGTTGCTGTTGATGATGCGATCGGTGGCCGAGTTGCAAAAGGAAAGCCGGGCCATCACGCTGGCGCATTCCGGTATCGCATTGGTGTGCACACACCATGAACAGATTTTAAAGGCTGTCGAGCGCGGCGATGCGGACGCGGCGGCTCAGGCCATGCGGCATCATCTGGAAACCGCGGCACAGGACCTGGCGCGGCAACTGTCCAGCATGTCAACTAAAAAGGTAATCCGGTGAAAACGCTCTTCTACCCCGCCTACGGTCGTCTCGAAATAAGCGATCGACCCGAGCCGGCACCCGCGCGCGATGAAGCGGTTTTGCGCGTGGCGGCATGCGGACTCTGTGGCAGCGAGTTGGAAACGTTTAAGAACCGTAGTCCGCGCCGGAGGCCCCCACTGATTATGGGGCATGAATTTTGCGGAACCGTGGTGGAGCGAGGCCGGGATGTGCGTGGATTTGCAACGGGCGAAAAAGTGGTTGGCAACTCCCTCGTATGCTGCGGTCAATGCCAGCGATGTGCACGCGGTGATACAAATCTGTGCGCGCGGCGACAGATCTTGGGGATGCACCGCGATGGCGCCTTTGCCGAGTTCGTGACCGTGCCGGCCCGCGGCTTGCTTTCCTGGCCCCAGAAACTGCCTGCGGTGGCGGCGTGCCTTGCTGAACCGCTGGCCAACGGCGTGCATATGGTCAATCTCACGCGTAACCGCAAGCCCCGGAGCGTGCTGGTACTTGGCGCAGGCCCCATTGGGCTGATGGCGCAACAGGCGTTTCAGGTTTTGTTGAGTTGCCGGATCGACATGGTTGATTTGTCGGACCAACGACTGGAAATCGCCCTTGGTTTGGGCGCCCGTCGAGTCATCAATCCCCGCGCTGTAGACCCGGTAAGAGTGGCGCTCGAAAGCACGGGAGGCGAGGGTTTTGATCTGGTGGTAGATGCGGTGGGCTCGCAAGTTACCAAGAAGCAGTCGCTGGCTGCGACGCGGCCGGGCGGAGCGGTGGTGTGGATCGGGTTGCATGAAGACACGCTGGCCGTCGATAGTTATGACATCACCCTGGCCGAGAAAACCATATTCGGCACGTATTCGGCGACATTGGGCGAAGTGCAACAGTCGCTGGATTTGATAGCCAACGGGTCGGTGGATGTAACGAGTTGGGTACGGACTTTTCCCCTGGATCACGGTGTTGAGGCCTTCCAGCGGATGTTGGAGGCAAAAGGATCAGATATCAAGGCGGTGCTGATACCATGAAGGTTGTGATTACGGACCATGGATTCAAGAGTGTGGATCCAGTGCGAGCGATTCTTGCCGCGGCGCCGGCGGAATTGGTTATCGCCCAGTGTCAAACTCCCGAGCAAGTCATGGCGGTGGCGGCGGAAGCGGACGCATTGTTCGTGCAGTGGGCGCCGGTGAACGCCGCGGTGATTAGCAAGTTGCGGCACTGCAAGATCATTGTTCGGTGCGGGATTGGGGTGGACAACGTCGATCTGGACGCGGCCAAGGCCCGGGACATTCCGGTCTGCAACGTGCCTGACTATTGCATAAATGAAGTGGCCGACCACACCCTTGCGCTGGCCTTGGCTCTGGCGCGACAGTTACCCCAGATCGATAGGCGCCTGCGGGGAGAAACATGGAAAATCGTGCCGGACCATCCGATGCCCGCCTTTCGGGAGATGGTCTTTGCCACAGCGGGCTTTGGCCGCATCGCCCGAATGGTGCTGGAACGCGCGCGCGGCTTTCAGTTCCGCTTGGCGGCCTACGACCCATTTATCCCCGACGAAGCGTTCCAGAAAGCGGGTGTTCAGCAGCTCTCCCTGGATGAGTTGTTCCAGCAGTCCGACGTGTTATCCCTGCATTCGCCCTTGACGCCCCAGACGAAACACCTGGTCAGCGCGGCACGCCTGGCGCAAATGAAACCGACTGCAATTGTGGTCAACACGGCGCGCGGCGGTCTGATCGACACATCGGCATTGGCCGACGCCTTGCGGGCGGGGCGCATCGCCGGCGCTGGAATAGACGTTCTTGAAACCGAGCCTCTGCCCGCCGATCATCCCCTGCGGAAGGCGCCTAATACGCTGCTGACCTCCCATGTGGCGTGGTACAGCGAAGCAAGTGTGCCGCAGCTGCAGCGACTGGCGGCGGAGGAGGTCGTGCGCGGTCTGCGCGATCAACCCCTCAGGAATCAGGTGAATCAATGAGCATGACGACGCTTATCCCGACAGATTTGCGCTGTGAATACCTAGTTGAGCCGTTGGGAATCGACGCGCCGCGACCACGGTTAACCTGGGTGTTGGAGGTGACCGATCCCGCGCGCCGAGGGGTGCGCCAGACGGCCTATCAGGTGGTGGTCACCGATGGTGCGGGAGGTCTTGTCTGGGACAGCGGTAGGATCGCGTCCGACCAGACCGTCAACATCGAATACGGGGGTGAACCGCTGGGATCGGGGCGGCGCTACCGTTGGAAGGTGAAGGTGTGGGATGAGCGGGCGGTTGCTTCGGAGTGGAGCCAGCCGGCCTCATGGACGATGGGGTTGCTAAAACCGTCCGATTGGCGGGCGAAATGGATCGGTGCGCCGGTGGGCGCGCCCTGGCTGGAGACACAATCACAGCCGTCACTGATGTTGCGTAAAACGTTCACGGTTGCCGGCGCCGCAAAACGGGCCGTGGTTTATGTGTCGGCGCTGGGGTTGTACGAACTTCGGTTCAACGGTCGCCGTGCCGGCGATCAGATGTTGGCGCCGGAATGGACGGATTATCGCAAGCGGGTGCAGTATCAGACCTATGACGTGACGGCGTTGCTGCACACCGGCGAGAATGCGGTGGGCGCAATGCTCGGCCAGGGCTGGTATGCGGGACGAATCGGTTTGAGCGGGTGGCATAATGGGGGCGGCCTACGCGGTTTTTACGGGCGGCATCTGCGGTTAATCGCGCAATTGGAGATCGAACTGGCCGACGGCAAAAAACAGGTCGTGCTTTCCGACGAGACATGGCGCTGCACTATGGAAGGCCCCCTGCGCGGCGCCGACATTCTGGATGGTGAAACTTACGATGCCCGCCGCGAACTGGCCGGGTGGCACGCGCCCGGATTCAATGATGCATCGTGGCGGCCTGTCGGGGTGAGCCTGGGTCCGCGATTGTTCGCCCAACCGAATGAACCCATCCGCATCACCCGGCAGTTGCCGACGGTGGCGATGACCGAGCCACAACCCGGGGTGTTTGTATTCGATCTCGGGCAGAACATGGTGGGTTGGTGTCGGCTGAAAGTACGGGGCGCGGCGGGAGCGGACATTCGCCTGCGGTACGCCGAGGTGCTGAACCCCGACGGCACGATTTACCGGGACAATCTGCGGATTGCCGTTACTCCATTGGGAGCAGGGCAGGAGGATCACTACATTTGTCGCGGCGACGGCGCGGAGATTTTCGAGCCGCGTTTTACCTATCACGGTTTTCGCTACGTCGAGGTGGCGGGGCTAAGGAATCGGCCCGCCTTGGACGATTTGGTCGGCTGCGTGGTTCACTCCGCCGCGCCTGAGGCCGGAAAGTTCGAATGCTCAAGTCCGCTGCTCAACAAGATCATGGCGGCGATTCAATGGACGCAGCGGGGCAACCTGCACTCGATCCCTACCGATTGTCCGCAGCGCGACGAGCGGCTCGGCTGGATGGGTGACATCCAGGTATTCTCGCAGACCGCCTGTTTCAATATGGACATGGCGGCGTTTTTCACCAAGTGGCTGCGTGATGTGCGCGACGCGCAGGCCGACGACGGCCGTTTTCCTGATTTTGCGCCGCACCCCTTCGATCCCAACGCCCGTTTCAGCGGCAACCCAGGCTGGGCCGATGCCGGTGTAATTGTGCCGTGGTGCGCGTACGTCAACTATGGCGACCAGCGCCTGCTGGAAGAGAATTTTGACAGCGCACGGAGATGGATTGAGTTTGTCCATGACCATACTCCCGATCGGATCCGGCGAATCGATCAGGACTTAGGCATGATATCCGGCATGACCTATGGCGACTGGCTCAATGGTGATACGTTGGTCGGATTACCCGACTGGCCGAAGGCGGGCGGCGAAGTGCCCAAGGACGTGTACGCGACAGCTTTCTTCGCGTATTCCACCCAACTGTTGGCACGCACCGCCGAGGTGATCGGTCGGGACAACGAGGCGCGGCATTACAGTGGACTGGCGCGTGACATCCGTGCCGCGTTCAACCGCGAGTTTGTCTCCCCCGACGGTCGCATCCGGGGGGACACGCAGGCCGGCTATGCACTGGCGCTGCATTTCGACTTACTGCCGGAAAAGCTGCGCCCGTTGGCCGTACGGCACATGGTTGCAGCCCTCCAGCCCTATCACGGCGGCATGTCCACGGGTATCCAGAGCACGGTGCGGATGATGTTGGAATTGTCGCGCCACGGCTGTCACGAGCAGGCGTATGCGTTAATGACCCGTCGCACGATGCCATCGTGGGGCTACATGGTTGAACACGGCGGCACGACGATCTGGGAACGGTGGGATGGATGGGTCGAAGGCCGCGGTTTTCAAAGTCCAGGCATGAATTCATTTAATCACTATGCCCTTGGCGCCGTCGGCGAATGGATGTGGCGCGTGATCGTCGGCATCAACCCCGACAACAACGAGCCGGGGTACCGGCATTTCATTATTCGCCCCATCCCCGGCGGCGGCCTGACCTGGGCCCGCGGCCAGTATCGCTCAATTCGCGGCACGATTCAGGTGGCGTGGCGATTGGACGGTCTGAATTTCAGTCTGGACGTCGTGGTTCCCTGCAACACGACGGCGACGGCCTACCTGCCGGGGGAAAAAGCCGAACCGCGACGGATAGGCTCCGGCGCGTATCACCTTGAAACGACATGCGAGGACCGGCCATGAGAGGGCTGAACAACCGCGTAGCCATTATTACCGGTGGTCTGGGGGATCTCGGTTACGCCAGTGGGGTGCGTCTGGTCGAAGAAGGATGCCAGGTGGTGTTATTTGATCGGCTACCCGACGACGAAGGGAAAGCCCCAAAGATAGGCGCGGCATGCTTTCGCGTGGACATCGGCGACGAAGCCGAAGTGGAAAAAGCATGCGCGGCCGCGCAAGACCGGCTCGGCCCCGCCTCGATTCTTGTCAACTGCGCGGCGTGCTTTATCTTCAAGAGCATCGACGCTACCGCGGCGGATTGGGAGAAAATCTGCCGTGTCAACATCGCGGGCGCGTCCTTGATGGCCAAGCATGTCGTACCGCGGATGAAGAAACTCGGCGGCGGCAGTATTATCAACGTGTCGTCGGTCAGCGGATTCGTCGGCCAGGCGAATTTTGCCACGTACAACGCCACGAAATTCGCCATCCGTGGTCTGACGAAATGCTGGGCGAAGGATCTTGCGCCGTTCGGCATCCGGGTCAACACGATTTGCCCCGGTTACATCCACACCGCGGCGTTTGTGAAATCCTGCCAGGCGCTCGGCAAGGACATTGAAGAAGAGAACCAGCGAGCCGCGGCCATGCATCTGCTCAATCGCCAGGGACGCCCTGAGGAGGTCGCGGCGGTGGTGGCGTTCCTGGCCGGTGACGATTCCTCGTTTATGACAGGCAGCGATGTCATCGTGGACGGTGGTTATCTGGCCCAATAAGAGGAGGCGGGGCCGCGCCATGATCGATTTTCCTATCGTCGACACGCATCTGCATTTATGGAATCCGAAAGTCCTCCGTTATCCGTGGCTGGATACCATCCCCCGGCTGAACAAGCCTTACCTGTTGGCTGACTACAACCAGGCCTGTGGACCGGTGCGGGTGGATAAAATGATTTTTGTGCAGTGCGAATGTAAACCATCCCAATACCGGCAAGAGGCGCAGTGGGTGTTATCGCTGGCCCAGGATGATCTGCGCCTCCAGGGTGTTGTGCCCTGGGCGCCATTGGAGAAAGGCGCGGCGGTGCGCGCGGAACTGGAGGGACTGGCCAGGCACAAGCTGGTCAAAGGTATCCGCCGCATCATTCAGTTTGAATCCGAAGGGAACTTTTGCCTGCGCCCGGACTTCATCCGCGGCGTGCAGTTGCTGGAGGATTTCGACCTGCACTTTGAGATTTGCATCAAGGGCGATGAACAGTTTCGCAGTACACTGGAACTGGTCCGTCGTTGTCCGCACGTGCGTTTTATGCTCGATCACATTGGGAAACCATTTATCGGGCAAGGCCTCATGGAACCATGGAAAACTTACCTGCGGGAGCTTTCCGCCCGGCCCAATACCTGGTGCAAAATATCCGGCTTGGTTACCGAAGCGGACTGGCGGAAATGGACTCGGAGGCAAATCAAACCCTATATTGACTGGGTGCTGGATTGTTTCGGTTGGGACCGCGTGATGTATGGCGGCGATTGGCCGGTGGCCGGTCAAGCCACGGGGTACCCGCGTTGGGTGGCGACGTTGGAGTGGGCGGTGCGCGGCGCTTCGCCCACACAAATCCAAAAACTTTTCCGCGACAATGCCATAAAGTTTTACCGGTTATGAAGTACTCGCGAACTGGAGTTTCCTACCGATGAAAATCATCCGCTTTCAGAGTTCCACCGGCCAGGTTCACATCGGAGCGTTACAGCCGGACGGCACTGCCTTACGCATGGAAGGCGATATCCTGTCCCACTTCACGTTGACCGATCAGAAATTGGCGGTGGGCAAATTGCTTTGTCCGGTCGTTCCTTCGGCGATTTTGTGTATTGGTCTAAACTATCGCCGCCACGCTGCGGAAACCAAAGCCCGCATTCCAGACTATCCCGTGGTGTTTATGAAAAACCCCGCCTCCATTCAGAATCCGGCAGATCCCATCCAATTGCCGCAGCATAGGGTCAGCACCCAGGTGGATTACGAGTGCGAATTGGCGGTGGTGATCGGCAAGCGGGCCAAAAATGTACCCGCCGCACAGGCGCTGGATTACGTGCTCGGCCTTACCGCCGCCAATGATGTTTCCGCCCGCGACTGGCAGATTCAGTGGGGCGGCTCGCAGTGGTGCCGCGGCAAAAGTTTCGATACGTTCTGCCCCCTAGGACCGGTGTTGATTACCCCCGACGAACTCGGTGATCCGAACACCCTGGGGATTGAAACACGCGTCAATGGCCAAATTCTTCAGCAATCCAATACCGCCGACATGATTTTCAAAATACCCCAATTAATCGAATTTCTATCAGGTTCCACCACGCTTTTGCCAGGTACGGTGATTCTTACTGGAACGCCGGAGGGTGTGGGTATGGCGCGGAAACCGCCGCGTTGGCTGGTGGCCGGCGATAGGGTGGAAATCGAGCTGGAAAAGATCGGCGTCCTGGAAAATCCGGTGGTCGCGGAGAAGACGCTTAGCTCGACCCTTGCCATTTGTTAGGAGCGTAAATGGTCGAATCTTTCGGAAAGCGCGATTGCGGGGCGAGTTTTTACACACCCCGTGCTTTATACGGGTGTGCAAAAGCTCCATGCCATCTTAAAAGGCCCGTGAAATCACGCTTTGGGGTGTATCCAAAATCGACAAAGGTCGAGCTAAGCTGAGCCCCCTTCACTTCTCGTTTCCGCCAATTGGATAGCTCGGCATTCTGACTGTACGCGGCAATGAAAGCCTCAATGGCCAGACGCAGTTCCTCTGTGCTGGTGGTACTTAGGCCCCGCAGTGCTTTGCGGGATAATATCCCCAACCAAATTTACACCTGGTTTAGCCAACTGGCGGAGGTGGGCGTGTAATGGAACCGAACCTTGGGATGTCTCAACAGCCAGGCGTCGCATTTTTTGTGCGTGCCGTAGCTATCCAAAATAGCGTGCAACTCCTGGTCGGTGGAACACTCCGCCACCACTCGCCAGTCTGCAAGTCGCCCCCTGGCGACCTGATCCATGAATTGGAGGAACTCTTGGCGCCGCTTACGTTCGGTAATAGCCGTATGAACCCGTCCTGTGCTCACTTGTAGGGCGGCCGATAGATTCAATGTCCGGTGGCGTTTGTAGGTGCTCTGGTAGCCCCGAACCATCTTGCCACTATCCGTTTCCACCTAGCCGGTCTTGCGTTCCAAGGCTTGGATACGGGGTTTCTCATCCACGGACAACACGATCGTGTTGTGTGGAGGGTTCAAATACAACGCCACCATATGCACCGCTTTGGCGGCAAACTGCCGGTCGGTACGGACACACCACGAACGTTGCCGTTGCAGGCCAAGCCCTTCTTTTCGCAATACCCGCCAGACCGCATGGACAGAACCACCCATCTCCTTGGCCAGGGACGGACCATCCCAGGTGGCCTGCCCCAGCGGCGGCGGTTGTGCCAGCTGCTCCAAGACGCGATTTCGGAAACTCTCGTTGTATTTCCGCTTAGCACCCGGACACGGGCTGCCCTGTAACCCAGGAAGCCCCAGACGGACAAACCGATCCCGCCATTTAATAACCGTGTTCGGACGCGTACGACACTCCCGGGTCGCCGAAGAGGACGACTCGACAAGGCGAGAATTGTTCCGCTTGGTCTGCCGGCGGTTGCAAGCCATACCTCTGCCGACGTGGCCGCGGGCCGCCGTTCAACTAAATACCAGTTGGGAGACGAAAGCTGCGGGAAAACCCCGCATTGGGCGCAGGGTTGGTAGATATAGGTAAAGGAAATGGGTACGCCGGAAACGCCCTGCGCGGAATGGCCCAACACGCCTATTTTTGGCGCTGGCGGCGAGTCGGAACGGCCCCATTGGGGGCTGCCGGCACCACCAGCAGGCCGTCGGACCCGCGCCGGCCCGCTGCTTGAAAAACCGATGAAATATCCGGGCTAAGCTCGACTTTTGCCGATTTCGGAGGAACCGCAAAGCGTGATTTCGCGGGCCTTTTAGAATGGGCGTGGATTTTTTGCACGCTCGTATAGAAGACGGGGTGTGCCAAAACTCGCGCTGCCACCGCGATTTCCGAAGGATTCGACCATTTACGCGACGGAAAAATGGCAAAAGTCGAGCTAAGCCGCCTTGGTCGCCAGGCTGCGGTCCTCGAAGCGCACGGCGACTTTCCGGCTGACCCCCTGTTCCTGCATCGTCACGCCGTAGAGCAGCCCGGCCACGCCCATCATCCGTTTGTTGTGGGTGATGAGAATGAACTGGCTGCGATCGAGAAACTCCTGCAGGATCGCCGCAAAACGTCCAGTATTGGCTTCATCGAGTGGGGCGTCGACTTCATCGAGCAGGCAGAACGGCGAAGGCTTGCTGCGGAAAATCGCCAGCACCAGGGCCAGGGCGGTCAGCGCCTTTTCCCCGCCGGAAAGCAGGCTGATGGATTGAAGCTCCTTGCCGGGCGGCCGGGCCAGGATCTCAATGCCGGATTCCAGCATATCCTCGGGATTCTCCAGGAGCACATCCGCCTTGCCGCCGCCAAATAACTTACGGAACATCTCCTGGAATTCGCGGCGTACGGCGGCAAACGTCTCCTCAAAGCGACAACGCGAATCCGCGTCAATCTTCGCAATCAGCTCCTCCAATTGGCGCTGGGCATCGCGCACGTCGGTGATCTGCGCGGCCAGGAATTTCTGCCGTTCCTCCAGCCGGCTTAATTCGTCGATGGCCTCAAGATTCACATGGCCCAGCCGGGCCAGGCGCCCCCGCAAATCCGCGACCTGCGCGGCCACCGCCGCCCAATCAGTTTCCGGCGGGGCCTGATAGTCGCGGTGCAGTTCGACCACATTAAGCTGGAGCTCTTCCGTGGTGCGCTCGACCAGCGTTTCCAGGCGAACGCTGGACTCGTTTTCCGCCAGGGAGAGTTCATGCTCGCGCCGAACCAGGGTCTCCACCTCCGTTTGAAGCGCGGCCAATTGTTCGGCCGTCTGGGCCTGCCGCTGGCGGATTTCCGCCAGCCGCCCGGCATTGGCGGTCGCGGCTTGTTCCGCTTCCTGACGGCGTTTAACCAGCGCCGCGGCCTGGCCGCGGGCTTCGGCGGCGGCGGCATTTAAGCGGCCGATGCGCTCTTCCAGCGCCGCGGTCTGAACCGTGCCGGCCTGTAATTCCGCATCCAGCTCGCGGATCGACTGCTGCGTCGCAGCCAGGTCGCGCGCCACGGCGGAGCGCTGCTCCTGGGCCTGACCCAGGGCCACGCGCAGGCGGGTGAGTTCTTCCGCCGCCCCCGCGGCCGCCTGGCGCGCGGTTTCCAGTTGCCGTGCGGCCTCTGAAACGATCCGCTCCAATTCCCGGGCCTCCTTTTCCACCCCGGCGATGTTGGTGCGCTGCTGCTGCTGTTTGGCCTGATTATCCGCGGCCTGACGGCCCCAGTCATCGAACTCATTTTGCAGCAACGGCAATTCCGCCTGCACGCGTTGCAGGGTTTGGTCCGCCTGTTGCCAGTGGGCGCTGCTTTGGGCGTGGGCGGTTTGCACCTGGTACAACTGGTCGCGTTGCGTCTGCTGTCGCGCGGCGAGTTGTTGGGCCTCGCTATCGCATCGGGCCAGGGCTTCGGCCAGCGTGGTCAGGCGTTTTTCCACCACGGCCGCTTCCGCCGTAAGGCGGGTTAATTCGCCGCGGCGCCAGATAACCCCGCTGGGCCGGCCGCGGCCGCCGAGTTCCATCGTGCCATCGGCACGGAGCACTTCTCCGGCCCGCGTAACGTAACAGCAATCCCGCGGTCCGGCGGCCGCTAAAGCCAGGGCCTCCGCCCATTGGGCCACCACAAAGGTCCGGCCCAGCAGGGCCAGGGCCAGCGGCGCCAGGTCCGGGGCAAAGCGCACCAGGTCCAAGGCCCGCACCGCCGTAGTCCCCGGGGGCAAGGAAAAATCCTCGCGATACGGCGGCAGTTGATCCAACGCCAGCACCCGGACCCGCCCCTCCACCGCCCGCCAGACTTCCATATGCGCGGTCAGGGCGGTCGCGTTGTCCACGATCAGGGTTTGCAGAGCGGAACCCAATGCCGCTTCGATCAGGGGCGCTACTTCCAGGTCCGCGTCAATGAAATCGCCCACTACGCCTTTCAGGACGGTGAAGGCCGGCTCGGTGTCGCGGCGCTGCAGGACCTGCTGCACCGCTTCGGAGAAGCCTTCCCGCCGGCGCTGCAGGTCCTGCAGCACGGAGCGCCGACTTTCCAGGGCTCCCCGCCGCTCGCGATCGCGGGAAATTTCTTCGGAAAGCTCGGCCATTTTTCGGTTATTGGCCTGCTGCTCCTGGCGCGACTTTTCGGCCTCCCGGCGCAGCGTCTCGGATTGTGCCGCCCGTGCGTCGCGCTCCGCGGCCAACTGGGCGCAGCGCGTCTGCAGCTCCGTGGCTTGCGCGGTCAACTCGGCCCGGCGTTGGTTCAGGCGTTCCATTTGTCGGGCCATATCTTCCCCCTGCAGGACCAGAGCCTGGAGCTGATTTTGCTGCCGGGAGGTTTCGCGCAACAGCTCAATGGCGCGGGCCTGGTCCTGCTCCAACTGGTGGTTGATCCGGGCGCAGGCGCATTGGGCCTGTTCCTGGGCGTCGGCGGCGCGGGTTAATGCCTGCTCGCCGGCCTGCACGCGCTGGCGCACCTCGTTCAGGGCCGCTTCCCGTTGCTCCAGCTGGGTGCGCAGTTCAGCGCCGCGGGCGGCCAGCTCGGCGCTGCGGCGCCGCAGCAAGGTTTGTTGCTCGGCGAGTTGGCCGGCCTGTTGCAGCGAAAAATCAGCCTGCTGCTCCAGCGTGCCGCGTTGCTGGTCCAGGGCGGCCAGTTCGCGTTCCGCCGCATGGGCCGCATCCTGCAGGGCCTGAACCTCCAGTTGCAGGTCCTGTTGCTGCTGGCGCAGGCGGTCCAGTTGCCGGCGCTGGCGGGCGGCCGACTCGGCGGCATCGGTGCGTTCCTGGGTGATCTGCATCAGACGACGATGCAACTGATCGTATTCGTGCAGACTTTGATCGCGGCGCAGCAGGCGGAGTTGCCCGGCATATTCCTGGTAACTGCGGGCCCGCCCCGCCTGCACCTTCACGGAGCGGAGCTGACGCTCGACCTCATCGAGCACCACCTGGGTTTGCGCCAGGTTTTCGCTGGTTTTCTCCAAGCGGCGCAGCGTTTCTTTTTTGCGGGCTTTAAAGCGGGAAATGCCGGCGGCTTCCTCAAATATTTCCCGCCGCTCGAGGCTATTGGCATCCAATAAAGCCGAGATGCGCCCCTGTTCCATCACGGAATAGGCGTCCACACCCACGCCCGTATCCAAGAAGATTTCACGGACGTCCTTCAGGCGAACCACCTGGTTGTTAACCAGGTATTCGGAAGTCGCGTCACGGTACAGGCGACGGGTGATTTTGACCTCGTCGGTGGGGACGGGAAGGCGACGGTCGCCATTGTCAAACCGCAGCGAGACTTCCGCCAATCCCATGGGTTTGCGGCCAGCGGAGCCGCTGAAAATCACATCCAGCATGACGTCGCCGCGGAGGCTTTTGGCGGACATTTCGCCGAGCACCCATTTGACGGCATCGACGACGTTGGATTTGCCACAGCCATTCGGCCCGACAATTCCGGTGATGCCGGCGTCGAATTTGAACTCGGTGGGATCGGCGAAAGATTTGAAGCCAGCTAGTTCAAGGGCCAGAAGCTTCATGACGCAAACCTCCCTGTCACCGAAGACCATCCCTGCACCACCGGTGGCGTCATGCTGGCCGCAGGCGGTAGCATAAAACGCACGTTACTATACCACACGGGATGGTGAAAACCAAGGAAATTCTGTTATTCTGTTGAAAGAGGGTGTGACTGGATTTTGTGGCGGCGGGGCGCCTGAAGCGGTCCCGATGCGGCGGGACCCTGCCCCGGTCCGGGCGGAGGCGGATCTGCTTCGGGAGACTGGTGCTAACCCGCAAGCGGCTTGGTGCCGGCAGTATATCTGGCCGCCGCTGCCACCGGCGGCGGATTTAACGCATCGGAGCGCCCGCGCCGAAATTCGGGCATGCGGGGAGAAAGCATGACCACCGGGGACGGTTACTTTGACCTGCAGGTCAATGGGTATGGGGGCATTGACTTTAACCAGGACGATCTCTCCGCCGCGCAGTTGCATACGGCCTGCGAAAAGCTGGCGGCGGACGGTGTGGCGGGCATTCTGGCGACCATCACCACCGAAACAATGGACCGGATGTGCGGTCGCCTGAAGCGGCTGGTGGAATTGCGGGCAGCGGATGGACTGGCTAAACGGTTGATTTGGGGCCTGCATGTCGAAGGGCCGTTCCTCAATCCGGCGCCGGGCTATCGCGGAGCCCACCCCCTCGATGCCATTGGCCCGCCCAACGAAGACGCGGCGAAACGGCTGCTGGACGCCGGCGGTGGATTGGTCCGCCTGCTGACGCTGGCCCCGGAACAAGATGCGCAACTGCGCGTCACCAGAATGCTGGTTCGCGCCGGCGTAGTTGTATCCGCCGGTCATTGTGATCCGAGTTTGGAACAACTCCAGGCGGCCTGTGACGCCGGCTTAAGCATGTTCACCCACCTGGGCAACGGCTGCCCGATGCAAATGCATCGTCACGACAATATTATTCAACGAGCCCTGAGCCTGCGGGATCGACTCTGGCTCTGCTTCATCGCGGATGGCGCGCACGTGGCGATGCCGGCCCTAGGCAACTATCTGCGGGCGGCCTCGCTGCCACGGGCCATCGTGGTCACCGATGCCATCTCCGCGGCGGGCTTAGGTCCTGGCCACTATACGCTGGGCCGATGGAATTTGCAAATCGGTCCGGACATGGTCGCGCGTGCCCCCGATGGCTCCCATCTGGTCGGCGCCGCCATCACCATGCGCCAAAGTCAGCGCAACCTTCAGGAACGACTGGGCCTGTCCGAAACCGACAGCCGCCGCCTGCTGGTGGAGAATCCGCGCCGCGCGCTGGGTATCGGTCCAGGCCCTGCGGAGGCACTCCAAGGGTCGTCGTAGGTCCGCGTGTCAGCCCCATCTTTCCAGAACGCGCGGGGTGGGGTATAGTGTGAACAGTGCGGCGGATTTCCCCGTCGTTCCGCTGGGGATCCAGGAAAGTTGAACACGGGCATGAGTAAAATTCTGTTGGCGGTTTCGGACCAATGGGTAGTCGATAAGCGTATTGACGCTCTGGGCCAATGGGCCAATCGCCTGGACGCACCGATTCTGGCGGTGCACGTGGTCGTCGGGGCGGGGGGGGAAACCTCCAATGAGGAAAGCCTTGGAGAACGGACGTTGCGCCAAGTCACGGCCCAACTGAAGAAAAACACGCCGCGCGTGGAATCGCTGCTGCTTTTCGCCAACGATCTGGTGGCCGCCCTGCTGAAGACCGCCCAGGAGCATCAGGCCACCCTGCTGGTCGTAGGTCTGTCGCGCCCCGGCGTTCTGGAACGGCTTATCGAAGGCAATGTCGTGCGGGCTATCCTGAATGGCAGCCCGCTGCCGGTGCTGGCGCTTCCGCCGGACTGGGATGGCGCCATTTGAGCGCGGCTTAACGGAACGACCCGATGCCCGAAACGCCGCCCCCATCCCCCAAAATGCGCCGCGAGGTGGGCGTCGTAGGTCTGCTGTACGCCAGCCTGGGCGGCATTATCGGCTCCGGCTGGCTGCTCGGACCGATGCACGCCGCCCAACTCGCCGGGCCGCTTAGCGTTTTCTCCTGGATTATCGGCGGCGGCGCGATTCTGCTGCTGGCCATGGTTTACGCCGAATTGACCACCCTTTTTCCACGCAGCGGCGCGATGGTGCATTTTCCACATCTAAGCCACGGTTCGCTGCTGGCGCGCATCTGGAGTTGGATCTTATTTTTAGGTTATGTCGCCGTGGCGCCGGCGGAGGCCATGGCCGTGCTCAATTACCTGACGAGTCTGAAACTAACCTGGCTGCCGGCGCTGGTGCATTCCAGCGCCATGGGCGTCAACGTGTTGACCGCCTGGGGGATTGGCGCGGCTATCACCATGCTGGGCGTGTTTACTCTGCTTAACCTGGCGGGCATCAAATGGGCGATGCGCATCAGCAATACCGCCGGCTGGTGGAAACTCGGGGTTCCGGTGCTCACGGTCGTCGTGTTGTTGTCGACGGCGCATCACGTCTCCAACCTGCACCTAGCGGGGGCGGCGCGCGGCGGATATTTCCGCGGGATGTTCACCGCGATCGCCACTTCGGGGGTCATTTTCAGTTATCTCGGTTTCCGCCAGGCGGTGGCGTTGGCCGGAGAAACCTCCAACCCCCATCGCTATATTCCTTTGGCGGTGATCGGATCGGTGCTGATCGGCATGGTGCTGTATGTGGGACTGGAACTGGCGTTTCTGCTGGCGGTGAACCCCGCGGTGCTGCATCGATACGGCTGGGCCAGGCTGGAAAGCGTTGCGTCGTTCGGCGTGGGCACCGGTCCCTTCGCCGCGTTGGCCCGGGCTCTAGGCTTAGGGTGGCTCGCCTGGCTGCTGTATGCCGACGCCATTGTTTCTCCGGGCGGCACCGGCTTTATCTATATTGTCACGTCTTCGCGCGTGATCCAAGCCATGAGCGAGGACGGATTCGTGCCCCGGACGCTCAAAAAACTATCCCGCGCTGGCGTGCCCTGGGTGGCTGGCCTGGTGAGCTTCGCGGTGGGAATTGTGTTTATGTTGCCCTTCCCGTCGTGGAAGAAGATGGTCGGGTATATTTCCCTGGTGATGCTGCTGTCGTATGGCATTGGGCCGGTCGTGCTGCTGACGCTTCGGCGGCTGATGCCGGAAGCGACATACCCCCGGCCCTACCGTCTGCCCGCCGCTGCGATTTTGGCCCCTTTAACCTTCATCGTTTCCAACCTGATCGTCTATTGGGCCGGCGCCACCACGGTAAGTATTCTACTGGGCCTGCTGTTGGCGGTATTTCTGCTGTTTCTTCTCGGCCGCGCCATTACCAACCCGCGTAGCCTCGCCGAAATACCCTGGCGCCACACCTGGTGGGTGGCGCCCTATCTGGGCGGCATATGGCTGCTGGACCAGATCGGCTCACGCGATATGGTGGGCGGCTACGGGCTGTTGCGCTTCCCCTACGACATCCCGGTGATTGCGGTATTCAGCGTGATGATCCTGTACCTGGCCGGTCGTTGTGCCATTCCGTTGGCGGAACTGGAAGCCTACATCGAAACGCAGGAAACATAACCCGGCGGAGCCGCCAACCGAAACCCAGCGCAGCCACCACGCCGCGCCCTGGGGCCAGAGCGCCATCGGCGGTTTCATTGCAAGCCGTTTCCAAACTGCGGGTGCTCTCCGCGGACAGATCCAATGACGCTCTGGGCTGATTTCCGGGTCGTCGGCGTCGACGGTGCCGCCGATCGCCGGAACCATTTACTGACAAACGATGAATGGCCTCGGCGTGCATCGGATAATCCATACATGCGCCGGACAGGGATGCGCGGGGTGGCGCAGGCTACCGCAGGCGCGGTTTTTCCGCTATCTTCTTGCACATGTCGCAAGCCGCTATTATTCTCGCCGCTGGGAAATCCACGCGCATGAACAGCGCGCAAGTGAAGGTGCTGCACGAAGTCTGCGGACGGCCCATGCTGGCTTGGGTGCTGGATGCCGTACGGGCCACGGCCGTAGCCCGGATCGTGGTGGTGGTCGGCCACGGGCACGACCGTGTGCGGCGCGCCTTTGCCGGGCAAGCCGATATTCAATGGGTGCGGCAGTCGGAGCCGAAAGGAACGGGGCACGCCGTGGCGGTGTGCCGCGCTGCGTTGGAATCGTTTGCCGGCGACGTATTCGTCCTGGCCGGCGACGGTCCGTTGGTGCGGCCCCAGACCCTCCGGGCCATGCTGGCGAAACATCAGGCCAGCGGGGCCGCGCTGACTCTAGCCACGAGCCGGCTGGAGAATCCGCATGGCTACGGTCGCATTCTCCGGGATAGCGCCGGGGAAGTGATCGGCATCGTGGAAGAGAAAGACGCTACAGCCCAACAACGGCGGATCACGGAAGTGAACCCGTCGTACTATTTGTTTCAGGCCCGAGCCTTATTTTCAGCCGTGGAGAAAATCGCACCGAATAACCTCAAGGGCGAATATTATCTCACCGATGCGGTCGGTATTCTGGGCGGGCAGGGACTGAAGGTGGTGGCGGTGCCGGATGTGGCGCCGGAAGATGTGTTAAGCATTAATTCCCGCGCGGAATTGGGGGCGGTAAATCAGATCCTGCAGAGGCGTTTACAGCAGGCGCTGTCCGAAGGGGGGGTTACGTTGGTGGCGCCGCCCAACACGTGGATTGAATTTGGAGCCGAAATCGGGCAAGATACCGTGCTCGAACCTTTCACCTGGATCGGCCGCGGCGCGCATGTGAAGGCGAAGTCCCATGTACCGGCCGGGACGGTGATCGCGCGCGGCGGCTGTTGGCCGCGCCGCGGGGGCCGTCGGAGCGGTAGAACATGAGTGAACTGGGCGACAGGTTGAAGGTGTTTACCGGGCGGTCCAATCCCGTCCTGGCAGACCGGATTTGTGAGCATATCGGTATCCCGCTGGGGCGGGCGCGCACCGAGAGCTTTCCCGATGGCGAGATCATCGTCAAATTAGAGGAGGATGTGCGCGGGCGGGACTGTTTCATTGTGCAATCCACCTGCCCGCCGGTGAACGAATACCTGGTGGAGCTGCTGATTTGGGTGGACTGCCTGATGCGGGCCTCGGCCAGCCGCATTACGGCGGTGGTGCCGTATTTCGGTTACGCCCGCCAGGATCGCAAAAGTGAGGGGCGCACGCCGATTACGGCGAAAATGGTGGCCAACATCATCACAGCGGCGGGCGTCAGCCGGGTGATTGCGATGGACCTGCATGCGGCACAGGTGCAGGGTTTTTTTGATCTGCCCGTGGATCATCTGCTGGCGGCGCCGGTATTTCTGGCCTGGTACCGCAGCCACTTGACGGAAATCGGTCGGTTGGTGATTGTTTCGCCCGATCCGGGGAATTTGAAAGCCGCCAGCTATTATGCCGAAATACTCGGCGGCGATTTGGCGTTTATTGATAAGCGGCGGCAATCGGGCACGCAGGTGGCGATGTCCACTATTGTCGGCGAGGTGGAAGACAAAACGGTCCTGATGTTCGACGATATGATCACCACCGGCGGAACGGTGATTGAGGCGAGCCGCATTTTGATGGACCACGGGGCCAAAGCTGTACACATCGCCGCGACGCACGGCATTTTTGCCGGCAGCGCCGTGGAGCGGTTGGCGAAAAGCCCCATCGAAAAGATTATTGTAACCGATACGGTGCCTCTGGACGACCGCGTCGCACCACTGCTGGACCGGCTGGTGGTGCTTTCCGTGGCCGATCTGCTCGGAGAGGCAATCAAGCGCATTCACCTGAACCAATCGGTTTCCAAGCTGTTTGATCAGGGCGGAAATGGCGGGAAGCGCTAGGTAGGAACGCAGAATGCAGGCGGCGATTGAAACAGGGCGTCCGGCCGGTTCCAGTAGCAAGTCGAAGATCCGCCCCGGTGGACACGGTCCAAAGTGCCGTGGCTTGTCCACTGGTTCGACGGCACATCGGAGTGTGCCTACTACTAGCGCCTTCATTCTGTGTTCCTACGTAAACTGGCAACGCCGAAGGGCTCTGACCATAGAACGGCAGCTTGCGGCTAGAATATTCGAATGAAATGAAGGAGTGATGCTTATGGTGGCTCTATCAACCGGCGGCCGGCGGACGCTGGAAGCAGAAATTCGCCAGCCGGTCGGTGGTCGGCACGTCGTCCGGCTGCGCCGTGCCGGAAAATTGCCGGGCGTGGTATACGGGCTGGGTCGCGAGACCGTGGCGATTTCCATGCCCGCGAATCAAGTGGATCAGGTGGTCCATAGCGGCGCCCACCTGGTGGACCTCCACGTGGCGGGCCAGACGGAACACGTGCTTATTCAGCAGGTCCAATACGATCACTTGCAATCCAACATCACGCACGTGGACTTCCTGCGCATCGATCCGACGCAAAAAGTCCGGGTGAAAGTGCCGCTGGAATTCCGTGGCACGCCGAAAGGGGCGAAAGAGGGTGGAATTCTGGAAACGCAGATCGCGGAATTGGAGTTGGAGGTGCTGCCGCTGGAAATTCCGGATGTCATACGAGTCCATGTGGAGCATCTGGAAATGCATGGCATTGTGCACGCGCGGGAGATCGCCCTGCCGAGCGGCGCCCGGCTGATAAATCCCGCGGATCAGATTGTCTGCCAGGTGCGCATCGTCAAGGAAGTGGAGGCGGTGGTGGAAGCGCCGGCGGGTCCGACGGAGCCGGAGGTGATCGGGCGCAAGGCGGCGGAGGAAGGCAGCGAGGCGGAAACCGCCGAGAGCGCTGCCGGCAGTAAGGGCCAGGCCGCGGGCGCCAAGGCGCCGGCCGCGGGCGCCAAGGCGCCGGCCGCGGGTGCCAAGGCGCCGGCCCCGGGCGCGAAAGCCGCGACCCCGAAGAAGTGATGCATGAAACTGCTCGTCGGTCTGGGCAACCCCGGCGCAGCCTACGCGGCGACGCGGCACAACACGGGCTTCATGGCCTTGGAGCGGTTTGCCGCGGCCCACGATCGGCCGCGGTGGAAATCGGCCCGCCAAGCTTTGCAGGCGGTGGTGACGCTGGGCGAGCAAACCCTGGTGTTGCTTAAGCCCATGACGTATATGAATCTCAGTGGCTCCGCCGTTGCCGCAGCGCTACGGTTTTACCGTGTGGCCCTCCCTGACCTGCTGGTGGTGGTGGACGATACGGCTTTGGAGTGTGGAGTTATTCGCCTGCGGGCCGCCGGGTCGAGCGGTGGACACAATGGGCTGCGCAGTATCGAAGCGGCGCTGGGGTCAGCCGCGGCGCCGGGTCAAACTGGGCGGGATTACGCCCGCCTGCGCATCGGTATCGGAGCCAGGGGCGCCGTGCCGCTGGAGACCTATGTTTTGTCCCCTTTCTCCGCCGCGCAGTGGCCGCGGATGGAGTCAGCTTTAAGTCAGGCCGTGGATGCGATACAATGTTGGGCCACGCGGGGTCTTACCGCGGCCATGAACCGCGGCCAAGCTGCGGCTGGCGCTGCGGAGGGATGAACGGGACGCGGCGGCGGTGAAGTACGGTGAGGCGGGAGACGGCGCATCCCGCCGGGGAGCGGATTTGGAGTGTGCATGGCAAGCCCGATCAGACAGTACGAGGCAATGTTTCTTTTGAATGCCGGCTATGCCAGCGGGAGCTGGGATGCCGCCCGGTCGGAGGTGGAGCATATTCTCCACCGCGCCAACGCCGAAATCCTGCATTTGCGCAAATGGGATGAGCGGCGGCTGGCCTACCCGGTGCAGGGCCATAAACGCGGCGCCTATGTGCTGTGCTTTTTCCGCTGCGAAGGCGATAAGGTTGCCGGTATCGAACGCGACGTGCGGCTGTCGGATAATCTGTTGCGTGTGCTCATTCTCCAGGCGGATCATCTGACGCTAAAGGATATGGAAAATATGACGCCCCAGCCGCCGTTTGTGGATGAGCACGACTTTCGTCACAGCCGGCGCGGTGGCGGGCGGCCCGGCGGACGGGACAGCCCACGCGGCCCTGAGTCGCGCGCGGAGCCTGACCAGCGCGCTGCACTGGAGGACACCCACGCCGCGCCCCAGCCGGCCGCCCCGGCGGGTGCGGTGGCGGTTGCTGGCGAAAAATAGCGAGAGCCACCCATGGCCAATCTGAATAAAGTATTCCTGATGGGGAATCTGACGCGGGATCCCGAGCTTAGCTATCTGCCGAATCAGACGGCGGCGTGCAAGCTGGGGCTGGCGGTTAACCGGCGCTGGCATTCTCCTGATGGTCAGCTGAAAGAAGAGGTCACGTTTGTGGACTGCAGCGCCTACGGGCGCCAGGCGGAGACTTTGAGCAAATACCTTCGCAAAGGGCGGCCGGTGTTTCTGGAGGGGCGTTTGAAGCTGGATCAATGGCAGGCGCAGGACGGCTCGAAGCGCAGCAAGATGCGGGTGGTGGTGGACAACTTCCAGTTCATCGACTCCCGCGGCGACGCTGCGGCAGCGGGGGTGGACTCCGCCGCGGGAACGGCGCCGGCGCGGCCGGCAGCGCCAGCGGCCGGTCGCCCTGGACCGAACTTACATCCCGCCGCGCCACCCGATGATGCCCCTCTCAGCCCGCCGGATTCCAGCCCGGCCGAGGCTGCGGCGCCCGACGTGGCCGAATTGAAGGAAGGCGACATTCCGTTCTAAGAGAAGCTGGGAATCTCCCGAGGTATCCGATGAAACTGCTGCTGACTGATACAATTGAAAAATTAGGCGTGGTGGGTGAAGTGGTGGAGGTGCGGGAAGGCTATGCCCGCAACTACCTGTTGCCCCGCCGGCTGGCGGTGGAACCATCCGAAGGTAATATCCGGCGCTGGCAGGAAGCGCGCCGGGCCTACGAAGCGAAGGTAAAGTTGCTTCGCGAACAGAAGGAAAAGCTCTTCGAAGCGTTGGCGGGCGTGGAAGTGGTTCTGGCCCGTGCCTGCAACGAGGAAGGACATTTGTTCGGATCGGTGTCGCGCCGCGATATTGCCGAGGAGCTCCAGAAAGCGGGCTACGCGGTTGAACCGGACGACATCCGCCTCGACGAAGCGCTGCGTCGTCTGGATACGTATCAGGTGCCCGTGCAGCTCGCCGCGGATCTCAAGACCCAGATCAAGGTCTGGGTGGTGCGCGAAAAACCGGACACGCCCACGACTGTTCCAGCCGGGGCCGCGGCGCCAGCGGAGGCGCCGGTGGCAGCGCCGCCCGCCGTTGAAACCATGGGTGGCCAGGCGTAGGGCGCCAAGCTGGCCGCAATAAAGATCCAGCACCGCCCCAGGCGCGGAGAAGTTCTCTGTCCTTGGTAGCCGGTTCACTGGTTTCGGCTGCAGGGGCGTCGTTTACTAAGCGCCGTGTTACATGATTATTGCGAAAGTTGTCGGCAAAGTGGTGGCGACTGTGAAAGATCCCGGCTTTGAGGGGAAAAAGCTGGTCGTCGTTCACGCCCACGTCATCAAGGACGGCCAGCTGATACCGGGCCAGACCATGCTCATCGCCAATGATGATCTGGGCGCTGGTGAAGGCGACTTGGTGGTGGTGACGCAAGGGTCCTCAGCCCGGATGGCGCCGACCATGAAAAATTGCGCCACCGATGCGGTGGTAATTGCCCTGATCGATCGGATTGACGCCGGCGGGCGGGTGGTCTTTCGGAAAACCTGAGTCGGCATCACCATGTTTACCGCTCTGGTAAAAGGCTCGGTTACCAGTCTGACCAAGCACCGTTCGCTGCGCGGCGTCCGCCTGCTGATCGTACAGCCGGTGGAGCCTTTGGCGAACCGGTCCGGCCCGCCGGGGGCGCCGCCCCGGATGACCGGCCCGCCGCAGATCGCGGTGGATGTGCTCGGCGCCGCGATTGGAGCACGGGTCGTGGTCAGCGGGGATGGCCGCGGAGTGCAGGATATGCTGGCGGTGGGACCGGACTGTCCCGTGCGCCTGGCGATCGTGGCTCTGTTGGATACGGCGCCGGAATAAAAGCAATGTATCTGGCGCGGATTATTGGTCACGTGGAAGCCCGCATTCGTTTGCCGGGATTTCAGGCCCAACGACTGCTGTTGTTGCAACCCCTGGATTTCCAGGAGCAGCCGATTCGCTGGAGTATCATCGCCTTGGATCTCACGGGCGCCGCCGTCGGCTCATTGGTGGCGGTGGAGGAGGGGCGCGAGGCGGCGAATCCCTATGATCCAGTGTTGCCGGTGGACGCGTGCGCGGTGGCGGTGGTCGACAGCTATCGGTATCAGCCGTAGGAGGGGCGGATCAATCCTGGCGCGCATGGCGACGGGTCAGTTTCAACTTTTGATTTGGGACCTCGTGGAAGCGTGCGCTACTCCGAAAATAAGGGGGTTGGGGTGCCCTCATGGATTCCACCCCTGGTCCCGAGGGCCAGCCGGAGGGGCGATATAATAAAGTCGAGGGCGTGTTCGTCCTCTGTGGGTGCGGCGAAGCCCCATGTTGAGTTACCTCGCAAAGCGAAAGGCAAAGCTCGGCCAGCTTTGGCGCGTTGGGGGTGTGCTGCTGGCGTGCGGTCTGGCGGCCGGCCAGGCCCGGGCCACGGCCCGCGTGCGTCAGCCCATTCCATCGCCGGCCCAGCAGAAGCGGGCGCAGGCGCAATTGCAGCGGGTCATTCCCCGCCGGTTTTGGCGGCATACCCCGGCCACCACCGTGGCCTTAGGGCAATATCTGTACTCGCACTACCAGCGGACGGATGCTTCGTCGGCCGTGCGCTACGTAGCGCTGCAGGCGGCGGTGAAGCTGGCCTGCCAGGCCGGCGATCCGCCTACCGCGATGCACGCGATGGCGGCATTGATTAAAAATTATCAGGTCTCGGCGGACAACTTGAACCTGGCCCTGTACCGCCGGCTGGCTGCGTTGAAGAATCTGGGTGATTTCGCGGACCTGGTGGCGACTCACCTTCTGGGGCTGGCCCGTCAGGCGATGCAGGCGAAGCATTTTGCCGTCGCCGGGCGGTTCCTGCAGTTGGCCCAGCCGCTGGTGCTCCGGCGCAACCAACTGGCGGAGGTGGAAGAAGTGCGCCGACTTCTGCGCCGGGTGCGCTTCGATCAAGTGCTTCAGAATCGCTACCGGCAACTCGCCGCGTGGTTGAAGCGACATCCCAAAGATGACGATGGCGCGCTGGCCCGGGCGGCCTATCTCTTCTTGATACGTAAACAGGTGCAGGGGGTCGTGCGCTATCTGCAACACAGCGGGCAGCCGGCGGCCCGCCAACTGGCTGCGGTGTTGAGCAGGGGCTCCGCCGCGGGCGAATTGCGCGCCGGTGATGGGTGGTGGCGGCTGGCGGGCCGCGGTGCGACGGCCTACGCCTTCCTGCTGAAAACCGCGGCGACGGCTGCCTGGCGACGCGGTATTAACCAGGTCCCCGCGGCTTGTGCCGCAGCCCTGACCAACCGCCATGAAGCCCAAGCTATCGCCTTGCTGAAGCGCGCTCGTGCCGCGGCACAGCGCAGCGGCGCCGAAGATTTGATCGCTCTTACTGGCGCCTGGTACGCCGGTATCGGCCAAGTCCAGGCCGCTTACCGGGCCTATGAACAGGCCAAACGACACCTCGCGACCGGAAAGATAAGTCCGGTGGACAGCCAGGTGATCGGCGCGTACAACTGCTTTGTGCAGAGCCGCTGGACCAAGGGGCTGGCGCGGTTGGCACGCGGCGCCAACCGACGGCTGGCGCAGGTGGCGGCATTGGGCCTGGAGCCGGGCGCGGCCGCCACCTACGTTCGCGACCAGCTCTTCGTGGCGAACAGTTGGTGGCGGATCGCCGGCGGCTACAATGGCCTGCTGCGTTACAATATTGAAAGGCACGCCCTGATCGTTTATGCAGCCGTGTATCCGGATCTGTCACCGGAGCAGCAGCGTCGGGTGCGGCTGATGCTGGCCCGCTTTAACCGGGGCCGCTGGTAGAGATATTCAGATGGGAGCGTGCCGCCATGGCCGTGCAAATGGAGCTTAAACGCATCATCATTACGGAAACGTCCGACCAGCAATTTATTTTTCTAAAGGAGGTTGATGGGGAGCGGCTGCTGCCGATCGTGATTGGCTCGGCGGAAGCCCTGGCCATCGATCACGGCCTGAAGGGCACCTCGTTTCCCCGCCCGATGACGCACCAGCTTCTGGCCAAGGTGATCGAACAAATGGGCGGCAAACTGGAGCGTGTCATCATCAACGACCTGCAGAAGCACACCTTTTTCGCACGCCTGGTGATCCGGTGCAACGGCCATAGCGTGGAAGTGGACAGCCGTCCCAGCGACGCCATCGCCCTCGGGGTGGCGGGCGGAGCGCCTATTTACGTCGCGGAACACGTGCTCAACGAGGTCTGCGGGGAGAATTAGGTCGCAGCGCGTTATGAACCTTCAGGCATTATAGACGAGCACCGGGGCTTGTCCCGCCCTCCGTTGAAAATGGGGAGCGGCACGGATGGACAACCCTCTACGCGACGACCTTGGCGGTGTGAACCCCGCGTCGCAGCGCCTTGAGTAACATATTCATGGCTGCGGCCGACAGATTTATCTGGGAGAGTTACCTGGCGATGTCCTCCAGCTCCTTTTTCGCCGCGGCATAATCCTTCCTGTTCCACGTTGCCTTCAGACGCCAGGCCCAACGCCGCTGGTTACGCGGCGGCAAATGGTCCGGCACATTCGGTCGCCCACCGCAGCGGGTCTTCGACTTGTGCACCCGATGGCGTTGCAGCAGCATCTCGGCGCCGAGCCTCGCCCGCAGCCCCGCAGAAATTTCGATTCACGGGCCATCAGGGCTAGGTTTATCCCGTTTCAATCCGCTGCGGGGCCGCAGCCCCGCAGAAATCTGGCGGGACGCGAGTAGCAGCATGAACGCATTCGTTTCAATCCGCTGCGGGGCCGCAGCCCCGCAGAAATCCGTGGCCTTGCGACCACGAGAGGAGCGGGGAAAAGTTTCAATCCGCTGCGGGGCCGCAGCCCCGCAGAAATCAGGGAGCATCGCCGGGCGCTGCGATCGCCGTCGTTTCAATCCGCTGCGGGGCCGCAGCCCCGCAGAAATGATAGCGCTGGGATATTCCCAGACTATTATCCCGTTTCAATCCGCTGCGGGGCCGCAGCCCCGCAGAAATCGCTCCACGACAGCCGCGCATGCCGGCCGGTCTGTTTCAATCCGCTGCGGGGCCGCAGCCCCGCAGAAATCTCGCTTGTGGGCGTTGGTTTTCTTCAGCATTATGTTTCAATCCGCTGCGGGGCCGCAGCCCCGCAGAAATCTTAGTCTCACTACTGGTCTAGTGATAGTAGACGTGTTTCAATCCGCTGCGGGGCCGCAGCCCCGCAGAAATTGTTCTGGCGGGATGCCTGATTAAGGCCGCCAATGTTTCAATCCGCTGCGGGGCCGCAGCCCCGCAGAAATCATTCATCACCGGGTTGGATATCGGTGGCAATTGTTTCAATCCGCTGCGGGGCCGCAGCCCCGCAGAAATAAGGTGGCGTCGGGGGTGGCGTAGGTCGGTCGCGTTTCAATCCGCTGCGGGGCCGCAGCCCCGCAGAAAAGCGTCC
>JAJYFE010000188.1 GCA_021785435.1 Planctomycetota bacterium | reverse complement strand
TGGCGGCTCCAATTTCTCTTGATTTGACCGTACAGCGCCTTCAAGCACTCCGCGACGTTGCCGGTTCGCCCTTCGAGGTTAGGGCACCGGTACGTCGTCTTCGTCTGATAACCCTTCCCGCTGTCGAATAGCTCGTCGACGATTTCACCACAATCTTTGAGGATGCCCTCGCCGCCTACACGTCCCATGGTTCACCATCCTTTCTTAGTTGGACATTTCCAAACAGTTCCTCAAACTGGTCGGCGTGCTGGGTATGGATCGGCACGACCGATGCCGCGGCAAAATGCCGCCGCAGCCGCTGCAGATCCGCCACCGCCGCGTGACCGGATGTGTGGCACTCTTCCAGCGCGATGTCGCGCTCCCGAAGCCAGTCCAGGACCCGCTGCGTTCGCGGGTCGCGCAGGTAGCCCGTCCACATTGAGTACACCATTCGGGCTCCAGAAAGGCAATGCGCACGGTCGAGATCGTCGGCCATGCTGGGACGAAAGATCATGACAGATCGCGGAGCCGCCGCGGCGAGGGTTTCTGGGTAAACTCGCCGAGATTTATAGCGCTCTGCGACATGGAATACCTCCGCAGCCGTGATTCGCCTCTTCTGGTTCGACGGAAGGAACACCCTCACGCCTTCCCATTCCGCCTGCGGGAGGTGCGGGTTCCCCGTGGCCCGGAGCATCTCGGCGGTGTACATATCGATGATGAGTCCCCGGCCAGCCCGCCGTGCGGCCTTGAAGACAGTTACCAGTCGGTCAATATTCTGCCCCGAACACCACGCCAAGGCCATGCCGGCAGTTCGCTTGAAAACTGCGGCGAGTCTGACTTCAAGCTGCTCCTCCGTTTCAAAGCCCTTGGCCGCGCCGGTGCGGCCGATCGTGGTGCCTTCCATTAGCAGGACATCCACCCTTTCGGGCCCGAGGCGCAGGAGCTTGTCGAAGAGCTTGCCTTTGCGACCATGGGCGCGGAGGTCACCGGTGTAGAACAGTGCCCGGCCATCCGCTTGTATCAAAACCGCGTAGGCATCGTAAGCCGAGTGGTCCATAAGGTAGGGCGTGATGGTGAACGGCCCGAGGTCAATACGCTTGCGGTCCTCCAGGAATATGCAGGGCTCAAGGTGCACCCCGGCTGGCGAAAAAGGATCTGCGGCGGCGAGCATGCGTTGGGCCGCCTGTCCAATGAGGAAGCGCGTTCCCGACGGCAAATGGTGTGCCAGCCCATAGTGGTCCAGGTGTGGATGGGAGATCACGACCCCCAGCAGGGAGGGGTCAGCCTGGGAAAATCCACTGACCGCAGGCAGCGAAGTCGGGTCGTCGCACGCGCACCCGGCCTCGAGCGGCAAGCCGATGTCCAAGACAATGCGGACGTCCTGCGATTCAAGCTCGACGCAGGTGCCGCCGATTTGTTGGGTTCCCCGATGGATGCAGGCCTTCATCGCAGAGGTCCCTTCACGTTCCAGGTGACGCAATTCAACAGGCCGCCATCGACGGCCAGATCGTTGCAATCCAGCGGAATAATCCGATAACGCGGAAACGTCTGCCGGAGCACCCTCTGAGCGCGGCCGTCCGCATCAGGCCAACCGAACGTTGGAAATACGATCATATCGGCGGTTTGCAAGAAGTTGATGTACACGCCTTTGGCGGAAGGAATGCCGTCGGCGTTCCTTTCTTCCCTGGGCTGATACGGAAATTCGATGGGGGTGAATCCGTGCTGACGGATCACGCGAGCTACTTTTACGTAGTGCGGGCGCAGCTCCCGGCCAAGCCTATCCTCATTCACGGGGTGGTTAACGAGCACAGTGCGGTCGTCCGCGAACCGCACCATGCCATCGGCGTGGCCGAACAGGTCGTACGGCTCGCGCGGTATGACAATAAGGCGGTTGAGGCGCAGAACCGACTGGAGCCGCCTGCGGAGAAGTTGCCGCGGTATAGAGCCGTTCTCCCTGTAGATTTTATCCGTCATGATGACGGCGTCGCTCCAACGTACGACATTGCCGCCATCGATTACCAGATTGCAGCACCGGCAACTGGCGTTATGTCCTTGGCCCCCAGTTAGGGCGACGAGGGCGGCGCCATCCGTGGTCCGCTCCTTGGGCCGGCCCTTGAGGTAATTCGGGTGGAAGCGGAACTGGACGAACTGTCCCGTGTCGATTTGGATGGGCATGTAGTCACGCACCCAGACGTCCTTGGCGCCGTAAATGGTTTTGAGCTTGGGGCCAAGTGCCTCGCGTAGTCCGGCGGCGACTTGCGCATAGCACGCAGACAGTTCGCTGGAAATGAACACACGGTCCGTCTGGCAGTCCGTAATCATGGTCACCTCATCACCTCGGCCGGCCCGAGGACGTATTCGCTGAGCAACCGGCGATATTCTGAACTCGCGAACATTCGGCCCGTTATCCAACGGTCCGGCGCTTTGGGGGCGTTTCGGCCCCGTCAGCCTTTGGCCCTCCTGTATAGAACCCGCGGCGCGCCCCTTTTGTTCTCTGGATTTTGCGAAAATCCTGTAAAGGCGGTCTCGCCGATAGGAAAAGGGGGATATCATTATCGCCACATCTGCGACCTGCGCCTGGGCTGGTATCTAGCGCCGGCCCACAACTAACGGCTGAGGGGACGCTGACGCGCCAGCGAGAGGCCGCGAGGCTTGTTCGTTCTGGCCAATAAACACAAGGGTTTACGCGATGTCGCCGCGTGGCCACCGCCGCCGCGAGAGCGCAGCGCCCGAACGCCCCCCGTGTCAAGGCCGGAGCCGCCCAGTGCGCAAAACTCTCTGACTCTCACCCCGAAATATCCGATCCAGTTAACAAGGCAGTTGCGTTCGCACTCCCGAATGCAACCCTCTTTACGTCGTCTTACCTGCGGTGCCCCCACGCGTGCCGCCGGGCCAACAGGATCAGACCGCCGAAGGCCAGCAGGGTCAGCGTCGCCGGTTCGGGGGTCGTTCCGTTGCCATTGGGCGTGCCGTCAATTTCAAAAGCGGGTAGTGGCCCGCTGGCTGCATAGGTGTTCCACGGGCCTCCGCTGCTCGACTGATATGCGGGGTAGTCCGCCGCGACGCTGGAAGCATACCAAGCGGCGTTATCGCTGCTCTGAGCAGGTATGGCTACGAGCCAGTAGGTAGTTCCCGATACAAGGGTCAGCGCCCCTGACGCCAAAACGGTGAGGTCGCTGTTGCTCGACACGGCCACCCCACTAACGGTGTCGAGCGCTGTGCCCGGCAAGTTGCTGGAATCGCTGTCAATGGAAATCGTGTAATTGTTGGCCGCCCCGCCGTCGTCACGCAAGGCCAATGTAGCGGACGTGTAGGTGTAGTTGGCTGCCGGTACGAAGGGGGCAGCTACCGACTGGTACGACACGGGCCCCCCGGCCTGGTCCGTGACCAGGGCTGACGAGGAGGAATTCGCGGGATAATCCGTGTAGATGATGTTGGCCGCAGCCGTTGTCGTAACCGCGGTCAAAGCGGCGCCGAAACACAGCGCAGCAAACGCTAACCTCCTCGTAAACATAGGGTGCTCCTTGTAAAAAAGCGGCATTGATCTTTCCGCTTTTCGCGGTCGGCGCCCGGCAGCACGCGTGCCGAGCTGCGCCGATCCGCAACAGATTTTCCACTTCGACTTTCGGTAATGATGAGTTCCGGTCCACCTCCTTCCAGATCCAGCACCGCGAGATTGCCGTGGTCCTATGGTCACGGCTTGGCCGGCAGCGCGGCTGGAAGCGTCTTCCCTCGCCGCCGGGCCAACAGGATCAGACCGCCGAAGGCCAGCAGGGCCAGCGTCGCCGGTTCGGGGGTCGTTCCGTTGCCGTTGGGCGTGCCGTCAATTTCAAAAGCGGGTGTGTCCGCGGTGGTGCCGCGCCAGGGACCTCCGTTGCTTGACTGATACGCCCAGGGGCGGCTGTAGCTGGCGGAGGCGTACCAGTAGCCGTTATCGCCGTTGGCAGCAGGTGTGGCTACGAGCCAGTAGGTGGTTCCGGATACAAGGGTTAGCGGCCCCGACGCCGAAACGGTCAGGTTGCCGGTGTTCGGCAGGCTCACGCCGCCGACGGTGTCGAGTGCCGTACCCGGTAAGCTGTTGGAATCACTGTTAATGGAGATCGTGTAGTCGTTGGCCGAGCTGCCGCTGACATTAGTTAGCGCCAGCGTGGCGGACGTGTAGGTGTAGTTGGCCGTCGGTACGAAGGATGCGGCCAACGCCTGGTACGCCCCGCTACCCAAGTCCATGACGTCGCCAGCGTCAAAGGAGGCCGCGGGATAGTCTGAGTAGACGACATTAGCCGAAGCCGTCGCCGCCAACACGGTCAATATGGCGCTAAAGCACAGCGCGGCAAATGTTAATTTCCTCGTAAACATAAGATGCTCCTTGTAAAAAGCGGCGTCGCGTCTTCCGCTTTCAGCGGTCGGCGCCCGGCACCACGCGTGCCGGTAGGCGCTGATCCGCAACAGATTTTCCACTTCGACTTTCGGTAATGATGGGTTCCGGTCCACCTCCTTCCAGATCCAGCACCGCGAGATTGCCGTGGTCCTGTGGTCACGGCTTGGCCGGCAGCGCGGCTGGAAGCGCCTTCCCGCGCCGCCGGGCCAACAGGATCAGACCGCCGAAGGCCAGCAGGGCCAGCGTGGCCGGTTCGGGGGTCGTTCCGTTGCCGTTGGGCGTGCCGTCAATTTCAAAAGCGGTCGACGGCGCATTGCTACTGGCTGTCCACGGGCCCCCGCTGGTCCCCTCCCACGCGGATGTGCTACCGGGGGGCGTGGTGATAGGGAAATACCAGGCGGCGTTATCGCCGGTGGCAGCGGGTATGGCTACGAGCCAGTAAGTGGTTCCCGATACGAGGGCCAGTGGCCCGGCGGCCGCGACGATCAGGTCGCTGTTGCTCGAGAGGCTCACGCCGCTGACGGTGTCGAGCGCTGTGCCCGGTAAGTTGCTGGAATCACTGTTAATGGAAATCGTGTAGCTGTTGGCTGTGCCGTTATCGTCACGCAGGGCTAGTGTGGCGGAGGTGTAGGTGTAGTTAGCCGCCGGTACAAACGAGTTGGCCCACGCCTGATAGCCCGGGCCCCCGTACGCATCCGTGATCCGGGCGAGCGAGCTGTAATTCGCGGGATAGTCCGTGTAGACGACATTAGCCGAAGCCATCGCCGCGGCCCCGGCCATCGCCAGCGACATCAGGGCCGCCATGGCCAAGGCGGCCTTTACGGTGGTGCGCCTGCCCGATACTGGGAACGTAAACATGAGCAAACCCCTTGAAAAATAACGGCCCCGCGACAACGCCCAACGCAGACGCGGACGCAGGCCGCAGATACTCGATACTTGAAGATCCAGGGTAGGCGGGCAGATTGGCACACTGTCGGGCCAGGGCGGCAGCGGTGACCAGCCCCGCCGCGGGGAGGCCACAGCTCACGAAGTTGAATTGGCTCGCGTGCGGACAGCGCCGCGGTGAAGGCGGCCCGGCAAAAGGCCACCGCTAAGCCGGGAAACACTGCGTTGAGAATCCGCTTGGTTTTTCGCGGCTTGATGGTATAATTCCATTCCCCATGAAACCGGTGCGGCTCGATGTTCAAAGACTTCATATTCTCGTCTGATACTTTCACCCTGAGAGGATACTGGCGCTTGTCGAGCTTGGCTTTCACTTCTAATCCGCTCTTCGTCATAGTTGTTCCGATGAGTTTAACTACCACCTCGTAGCTAATCAATCCCGCGAATCAGGACATCTAAGATCTTACCGAGGGAGGTATCGTCAAGCCATTTGCGATCTTACCGAAGGAAAGGGATGCAGATGGCAGGAGAGCGGCTGGCGCAAGCGCTGCGGAGGTATCGGAAACGTT
>JAJYFE010000187.1 GCA_021785435.1 Planctomycetota bacterium | reverse complement strand
TGATACTGCCGCGGGCGGCACCCGGCAACGGGTGCCGGGCTAAGCGAGGGGAGGCGGGGGTACCACCGGGCGGGCGGGCGGGCGGGCTAAGCGATGGGAGGCGGGGGGGCTAGGCCGCGAGTGGCGTGGGGGGGCGGGTTGGCAGCCTGGAGGGCTGCGCTATGTCGCATTTTCCCTTCTGACTTTTAATTCGCGCCCCACGCCGTCCCGCCCTTTACTTTTGACTTATCCATCTCGTCCGCCGTCCTCACATCCGCCGGGGGGGCTTACCGCGCCGTCGATTGCCCCACGATTGCCGGGGCGTATAGTCAATAAAATTGACTGTGACGCATGGGTTTACGCACGCCGCCCGTTGCCGGCACGGCGGCGGCCTCCCTGGAAATGGATGTTATACCGCACACGGCTATTAATGATACATTCCAGGGGCCAGCGTGCATCTGGCCCGGAAAAGCGGCGGGACGCCGCTTCTGCTTTGGCGAACGGTACGCTTTAATAAAAGTCGTGTGTAGGATAAGGCGAACTGATGATGGTAAATTCAAGCGCCTTCGCCATACCGATTGATCCGGAGAAAATTGCCGCGTTTTGCCGGCGCTGGAAATCCGGAAGCTGGCGCTCTTCGGATCGGTGCTGCGCGACGATTTTTCACCGGATAGCGATGTCGACCTGCTGCTGGAGTTCGACCGCGGCGGAGCCATGACTTTTGACAACCTCCCGGACAGGTTGGACGAGGCGTCGGTGATCTTTGGCGGGCGGCCGGTCGATCTTGTGGAAGACCGCTTCCTCAACAATCCGTACCGCCGCAGGGAGATTCTGCGAATGCGGAAAGTAGTCTATGCGGCCTGACGATACATTATTGTGGTGCGGGTCTCCCGACCTGCCACATTTTTACTTAGCTGTCCGGCAGACCTGGAGGTCCGCACCACAAGCATTTGCCGTGCGGCCCCCGTCGTCGTGGCGGCGGGAGGACGGCACATCGGGGTGGGTCCACCGGGGCGGATCCTCGCCCATCCTCCCGCTCCTTGAATAATCACCAAACGCAGTTTTTGCACAGCGTAGCCAGGCCGGGATATCATGGGGCCGGCCAGCGGATAGGCGGGAGGGTGTGTTCGATCTCTTCCAATCTTAGGGGTTCCAGCTTTTTTATTTTTCGAAAGAGGCGGTAGGTATCGGCGGGGGCGGCCCTTCGTTCCGACCAATGGCGGGCGCCGTCGCCCCATCCGTGCAGTACACCGGACGCAGTGGCCCAAAGTTCCCCGTAATGGAGGTAGGACCTTAGCTCGCGGGCAGAAACAGCAAGCAGGTGTGCTGGAAAGTACGGCCAAGGAACATTATGCCAGGCGAACATGCACGGATTGCGGGCGGCGAAAAACCGACTGCGATTTGCGGAGCGGGCCAGCCCGACGTAGTGATGCAGCACCGGCGAACTCCGCCCCAGGCGTGTCACATAGCCGGCGTCCAGAAGCCGGAAACAGAAATCGGGCTCTTCCCAGTAGCGCACGAGGGGCGACCAATATCCCCCCAATCTCAGAAAGATATCGCGTCGCACTGCGTGAGCGCAGCCGATGAAAGAGGATGCCACGTACACGCCGTCCTTGCTGGGGGCTTGCTTTTGAACGTGTCCGCCCTGACAGACGTTCACGAACGGCATTGCGACCGCGCCGACACGCTGTGCCGAAAGGTCCTGTACCGCTTCCTGCACTGTGGTGGGACTGTCGAACGTGCAATCATCGTCGACCATGACCACATGGTTGGCCGACGCCGCGGCGACCCCTCGGTTTCGCTGGACAATGCAACCGGCGGAGTGGACGGACCGCAGAAGTTTAACGGGGGGGAATTCACCCGCGACCATTTCCGGTGTGCCATCAGATGAGCCGTCGTCGGCCACGACGGTCTCGACGTCCCCCTTCTGCGCGAGAACACTGCGCAGGGCGCTACGCAGCACCTCCTTTCGATCTTTCGTCGCGATGACCACAGTTGCGAATGGCAAACCGGTCTCCCGAGGGTCCTGCTCCCTTGCCTTAGGATATCTTTTCAACGTGTTCCGGTTCGCAGCGGCCACGCAGGATCAGGCTGAGGGCGATGCAGTTGCCTTTGAGGCGTTGCCAGCGGTTGACGCGTCGGTCGAAAATCAGCAGGCCGCCGAAATTATTGCGCGGCACGCGAAGCCAGTGGCGCCGCAGCAGTTCCCGCCAGCCCAGCAGTCCCTTGCGGTGGATGTAATAAGGATTCATCACCTGCATGAAGCCCATCCGCGCGTCCGAGGGCCTGGCGCCCTGATGGGCCAGGTGCACCAGCTGGCAGGGGGCGTAGTAGCCGGATTGGCCATGGCGCAGGCAGCGCTTTCCAAAATCCGCATCCTCCAGCCAGCTGTAGAGGCGAAACCGCTCATCAAATTTTTCCAGATTCAGCACGCTGCAGCGCGCCGTCATGTTGCCGCCGGCGAGCACCGCGCCGGGCTGGAAGGGGTCGGCCCGCGCCTTGTTTTGGAACGCCCGGGCCAATTCGATGGCCTGCGGCCGGCTCACGCCGCCGTTGCGGATGAAGCCGCCGCCCAGCAACACCACGTCCGGACGCTGCCGCAGGAACGCCCTGGCGTTGGCCAGATACCCGGGGGCCAGCTCCACATCGTCATCCAGGAAGGTGACAAATTCGATTCCCGGCGAAAGCGCGGCGACGGCGTCATTCCGCTGCAGCGCTGAGCCGAGGCGGGCCTTGATTACCTTCACCCCCGGCGACGCCGCCATCTGCGGCAAGTAGTCGCCGCCGGAATGCACGGCAACAATCGTCTCATCCGGCGGCGGGGTTTGGGCGAGCACCGATTTAACCGTGTCGAGAAGCACTTCCGGCCTGCCGACGGAGGGGATGATGACGGCGTGGTTGGTGGGTGGTTGGGCCATTAGTGGTATCCCGTTCCGAGGGGCGCCAGAGGCGCCAAGGTTTCTAGCGCAACGGAATTGTACCGCGCGCCCGGCCGAAGGGGAACCATTGGCCTGTGGCGGCCTGGAGGGCCGCCCCCAATAGCTGGCGGCCTGGAAAGACGCCCCCCAAGGTGGGCGCGAAAGGCGAGGCCCGAAGGCTCAGATCAGGCGCGCACGGACCACGTCCCACCTCGGGCCGGCAAGCTCGCGCGGCCAGAAAAGATAATTCATGAAGCGCAGCGATTCGTCTGGCACGGGACGGTCTTTCCCGACGAGTTTTTCGTCCGTAATCCAGGCACAACGGTAGCCGTAGCTTTGCATGAAGTTTCCGATTTCATCCAGCCGCGCGCACGGCAGAACCTCCATGATGATAACTGGGTGGAATGCGCGAAGCGCCGTCGGCATTCCCTTGAGCACGTCCGGCTCGGTAGTCTCGGTGTCGATCTTCATCAAGTCCAGCCGGGTGACGCCGTGCCTGGCGATAAAGGTGTCGAGGTCGGTTGCGGCGCACCGGACGCGTCGGCGCCGCCCGCCGTACCCAGCCGGGAGGAACGCGGGGTTGGCGGAGGAATTTGTCAGCCAGGGGCTTTCCACAAAGAACTCCACCGTGCCGACGCGGTCGCAGACGGCCGCGGCCACCACCTCTACCGCGAGGCCGGGATTTCTCGCCGCGATCTTCCGTATGCTTTTGGCAAGAGCGGGCAGCGCCTCGAAGGCATAGGCGCGGTTGCCCGGGGCCGCGGCAGCTCCGAGGAACGCGAAATAGCCGAGGTACGCGCCCACGTCGAAGGTGACCGGGGCGTGCTGGGCAAGGTGATAGAACAGCCTGGCCGTGCAGGTCTCGTAACCGTCCCAGCCGTCCCTCGCCAAATACCGCGCCAGGTGGCTGTCCCGGCGGGGCAACCAATGGAGTACTTGGCCATTCGGAAGGGCGACGGGAAACTCGCCAGCCACAGGCATTTTCCAATCAAATTTCGCCCGCAGGCGAGGGGGTACGAAGGGCCGGACGATCCGCCGGGTGGCCCGGTTGATCCAAGGCACGCGCAGGATATCTTTGCAAGCTTCTTTGAGCGTTGGCTTAACAGACATTCGCGTCGGTTCCCCGCAGCCTCGCCAAGACGCGATCCGCGCACTTTTCCCAAGTGAACATTTTCGCGCGCTCGAGGCCTTTTTGGGCGATGGCCGAGCGGTACGACTCGTCTGAGGCCAAGCGTAGCGCGATATCCGCAATATCCGCTGCGGTGGCGTTTTTGTCAAGGATTATTCCGCCATCGCCGACCACCTCCGGCAGTGCGCCCCACGGGGAGACGATCGGCGGCGTGCCAGCGGCCATGGCCTCGGCCGCGGGGATGCCGAAGGCTTCGCCCCGACTCGGCATCAACAGCGCCACGGCGTTACGCAGCAGGCGGGGGAGCTCGGCTAAGCTTTTGTATCCGAGAAGACGGACGCCGGCGGTCGCCGCGGCGCGCCGGCCCAGTTCCGCGTCGCAGCCCCCGGCCACCCAGATTTGCATCGCGGTTTTTCGTACGGCTAGGAGCTCTGCGAGCTGCAGCACTGCTTGGCCGTCTTTCATTTCGGTCAAGCCACCGATCACGAGCAAGTAGGGGGGCTGGCTGGTGTCACGTGGCGTTTCGGCGGCGTGGAAATAGGCAGGCTCGACACCGTTGCCGACCACCGCAGCGCGTTCGGGCTTGATGCTAAAAAGTTCCGCCACGCGCTGGGCGAGGAATTCGGAAACCGCAAATACCGCCTCGGCCCGGCGGCGGATCTGCGCCATGCGCCAGCGCCATTTGAGTCTTTCGCGCGACATTCGCGGGTCGCCCGACCACGGGGCGCCCTTCTCCAACCACCAGAGCGTGTGGCAGGTCACGGCCAGGCGGGATCTTCGCGTGGGCACGGGCATTTCGGTGGGGCAATAGATCCAATCCGCACCGCCCGCCCAACGGTCGGCCAGCGGGCGGCCGAGGGTCAGCCAGGCCAGGTCGAGCTGCTTCTGGGGAATCGGGATGCCGGTGACCGGGATGTCGCGGAGCGGATTTTCCGGCGGCAACGTCCCGTCGGGCCGGAGGAATTGCGTGCTGGTCATCATGTGCAGCTCGACGCCGGGCATCTTGTGTAGACAACGCAACATGTTGATCACGTGCTTGCCCACGCCGGTGGGATTGTATACCCGGTTCATCTGCACGTAGGCGGCAATCTTCATGGGGCGCTTGGGTCCACAGATTTCACAGATTTCACAGATTTCACGGGGTCCGCAGGGTCCGCAGGTTGCGCGGGGTCAACCAATTCCACGGATTTACAGCTGGCCCCAATGTTTCACCGCAGGGGACGCGGAGGCCACAGAGGGTATTGAAATTAAAGCACTTACCATGATAGCCCATGGAACGGGTAAGGATATCGTGTGTCGATGGCCACTGCCTGCAACCCCTGGCTATTTCCTTTTTTCTCTGCGTTCCTCTGGGCTCTCTGCGGCTAGGTGGGGAATATCCAGGCTAAGGCTAACGGACGCGAAGGGAATAGGCAACAGACGGACGGCTTGGGTGGGGAGGCAGGGCGGGGCGTTGGGGGGGCTGGCCGACCTGGAGGTCCGCACCACAAGCATTTGCCGCGGGTCTGCGGCTTGTGGTGCAGGTCTCCCGACCTGCGGCCTTTTCATTTGCAGCCGACGCGGGCGTCGGGCTGGCCGACCTGGAGGTCTGCACCACAAGCATTTGCCGCGGGTCTGCGGCTTGTGGTGCAGGTCTCCCGACCTGCGGCCTTTTCATTTGCAGCCGACGCGGGCGGGGGCTGGCAGACCTGGAGGTCTGCCCCACAAGCATTTGCCGCGGGTCTGCGGCTTGTGGTGCAGGTCTCCCGACCTGGCGCCTTTTCATTTGCCGCCCGACCGGGGGGG
>JAJYFE010000052.1 GCA_021785435.1 Planctomycetota bacterium | reverse complement strand
GCGGTCCTACGCCGTTCGCCGCCGGTTGGGCTCAACTACCAACATGCACCCGGCTATCGGGGCCGGCCTGGACTATGCTCGATGGCCGCGAAAATTCTTCTGATACCGGTCAGCGGCGACGTTGAAGACTGTGGAGTTATGGTACCATCTCAGGTGATCCGACTTGCCGGCTGCCCCGCCGCCCAGAGAATATCGTCGGCAGGATGAAAGGCGAGATTTTTACAATAGGCAGACGGCCCGACCTGAATGCAGAGACGTTTCACCAATGAGGCCGCCTCGCCAGCGGTGGCCGGGGAGGCCGAGACCCAGCGGGAGCATGCGCGGTTGGGTATGAAATATCGCAATCGTTGGCCGTACGGCTTAGCTTTGCACGCCAGCCATGATCTGATCGGTGACTTGCTGGACCAAACTTTCGAAGTCACCTTCGCTCATGGCGGCGGGATCTTTTTCGATGCGCCCGTCTTCGCCACAGGCACAAACCGTGCGCGTCCGTGGCTCAAACGTAGCCAGGAACGGCTCATTATCAGCGCCGACGCAGCCGCGGGCGGCGCAGGCGAGGCGCTGATCCGACAGCCCGAATTTTTCTTTCACTTTCAGTAATTCGATTATTTCCGGCTGGGTTAACTGATTGATGCGGCCGAGCTGCCGGGTCAGCAGGAGAATGCGACAATAGGCGTCGAGGATCTCGAGTTTGTAATAGGCTCCCATCAGGGTGCGGTCAAAACAGACCGAACCATGGTTACCCAACATCACGGAATTGGTGTCTTGGTTCATGACCGCCACGACCGATTCCCCTAATTCTTTATAGCTGGGCGTGGTGTAAGCCGTCAGCGGCACTTTGCCCAGAAACACCTCCGCCTCCGGATGCATGCCTTCGGGAATGGGAATGTTGGCCATAGCGAAGGCGGTGGCGTGCGGTGGATGGGAATGCACGACCGCCCGCACGTCGGGACGGGCCTTGTAAATCTGCAGATGTAGAAGCACTTCGCTGGTGCGTTTCATGGAGTTGTGCTGGTCGATCTGATTGCCGTCCATATCCACGACGGTGATCTGGTCGGGCGTAAGAAATCCTTTGGATACGCCGGTGGGAGTACACAGGACGCGGTCCTCGGCGATGCGAACGGAATGATTGCCCTCGTTGCCGGCGCAATAGCCGCGTAACCAGATGCGGTAGCCGATATCGCACATTTCCTTGCGGACCTGAAATTGGTTTTGCATAGCTGCCTCTGTGATGAACATTTTTAGGGGTTAGGGGTTAGGAGCGAAGGGTTGGCTTGCAGCTTCTGACGCTCCATCGCTGACCCTAAAACCTGACAGCCGGAACCTAACGCCTGCGCCACTTGGCGTGGCCAACTGGCCGGCGCGGCGCCCGGTGACGTCAAGAATAATTCGACCATCTCCGCCATCGCTTTAAACCCATGCGGCGGATACTCCAGCACCAATACGTTGGAGCCTAACTGCTCAATTCCTTCTCGGACTGACCGCAGGCCCGTGGCCGCCACAGCCCGCAAATTCGGGCAGCGGTTCGCCAACACCAAGGCCTGGCCGGCGGTAGGAACAAACAGCACCGCCAGTTTGGCGCCGCCTGGTGCAAGGTTATGGCTCAACCAGCCAATGACCGCCGGGAGTTGCTCGCCGGAAGTGCCGCAAATTGTATCGATCAATCGGCCCTGGTACTGTTCAACCACCCGCGCTGCGGATGGGCAATGACCCTGCATCCAGTATACCCAGTCGGGGCTCGATTTTTTAGCGGGTAAGCCGGTGGCCTGGCGCACTTCCAGGCCGCGTTGCTTGACCAGGTCCTGTGCCAGCGGGGAAAGTCTGGCTCCCTTGGCCAGATAAATAATTCCCTGGAGTCCTTCGAGCCGATGCGCGGTGACGATACCCGACAGCACCGCGGCGCCAGCGGCGGGGCCGTTCGGCGCGACGCCAGGCGGCAACGCGGGCGGCGGCGCGACGGCAGGCTTCGGTGGCGACACCACTGCGCGCGAGCCTGCTGGCGCAGGTGTACCGGCAAGTTCGGGAAACTTGGAATAATCGCCCGTGCAGACTCCCGCCGGGGCGTGGATGGCAGCGGGCGCGGCGGAGGCGCCGGCTTCGCCCACGCCGCGCTGCGCCAACGCGGCCAGCACGGCTTCGGTAATTTTCGCAATCAGTTCGTGATCGTCAACCACCGGCCTGGTTCTCCAGCCCGCCCTCATTCGGGAAGAAGTTCCCCATTTTCTCAACTTCTTCCAGCGCCACCGGGCCATCATTCAGCGCCAAGGCTGCATCCTCTGCGCCCGTCCGGACCGCCCCGCCATAATCAGCAGTAGCGTGTAAACTCAGCAGACGTGAAAGAGTCACGCCAGCCACCTTTGGCCATTGCTCCGTTTTCACGAGGTCTCGGTGTACAGCCGCCTCCATAACCCTGTGCTTACGGAACGGTTGGCCCCGATTGCAGAACCGGACCGCCTCTGCGTAAAAAGCCCCGCAGTACAAGTGCGATATCGAACCGCCGGGATCCTGCCGCGGTAAGATAGCGGCGCTGGCAATCGAGCGCCGCGCCCACTGCAGGAGAGCTTTGGTCTGCCATTCACAGCTCAATTCCTTCGGCGCGGACCTGACGATAGAGGGCGAAACGGCCGGTGCGGTGCGCTACCACATCATGGCTGCCGTCCGAAACCCCATGGCGGGCCTGCGCGCCATAGAGCATACCCCCTCCGCAGCCGCGGCCTGAAACGCGACGGGGGCCACGGACGCACCTCTGCGTTAATTCCTGACTGGTCATCGGCGCCTCCTGGGCCGCTACACCACGCGCAGCGCTCCGCTGAGCGCCATGCGCCGGAAACGGGTGAAGGTCAGCGGATTGGTAACCCCTTCCCCGGTGGGCGTGGCGATGGTGTAGCTGGGATAACCCTCTCCTCCGATGCCAAGTGTGGCGGTGCTCGGCCCGTTGACGGCGTAGACCGTGGTATTCATCACCCGGCCCATCCGCGTGATGTTCGCGAGGTGGTTGGAATGAATCACGCAGGTATGGCCAAAACCGTGCTCATGCTTAACCGCCAGCTCCAGCGCTTCGTCGAAGTCGCGCACGCGAACGAACGGCACAAATGGCATCATCTGTTCCTCCGGCACGAAAGGATTGTTTTCATCCGTTTCACCGAAAAGCAGCTCCGTATTGGCCGGGCACGTGGTTCCCGCGGCTTCCGCCAGGATGCGGCAGTCTTTTCCAACGAGTTCCTTGCGTACCGCGAAGTGATTATCTTTCCGTTCGAAAGCCTGTTTGGTCAATGACTCAATCTGCGCCGCAGTCAGGCGCGCAGCGCCCGCGCGGCTCATGGCGTCCAGCATTGGCCCGAAGACTTTCTCCACCACAAATACTTCCTTTTCACCAATGCACAGCAGATTATTGTCAAATCCGCCGCCGCTGATGATGCCACGCGCCGCCCGATCCAGGTCGGCCGTTTCATCGATCACCACCGGCGGATTACCCGGTCCGCCGACAATCGCCCGCTTCTTCTGGGCCAAGGCGGCGCGGGCTACCCCCGGCCCGCCGGTAATCACGAGCAAGGCGATGTCGCGGTGTTCAAACAGGGCGTGGGCGGACTGAAGCGTGGGCGGGTCGATCAGGCCGATCAGGTTTTCGATACCGAAATTCTCCGCGATCTGGCGGTTATACGTGCGCACCGCTTCCTTGGCACAATGATGTCCGGAGGGATGGGCATTGATGACCAAGGCGTTGCCGGCGGCTATGATATTGATGGCATTGGCGGACAGCGTCGGGATCGAATGCGTCACAGGCGTCACAACGCCCAGCACACCCCACGGAGCCATTTCATCCAGAGTCACCCCATGATCACCGCTATGCGCCACCGTGCGCAAAAATTCCACCCCCGGCACATGGGCCAGGAGATGGAGTTTGGCGATCTTATGATCCAGCCGACCGACTTTCGTTTCTTCCAATTCGAGTCGGCCCCAGGCGTCGGCGTTTTGCACGGCGATTCTTTTAATCAGTCGGCAGATGCCGTGACGGACTTCCAGCCCCCCCTCCGCGAGTTTTTTCTGCGCCTGCAGGGCGGCTTCCACGGCCTCGGCGGCCTGGTGGAAAATGCCCAGCGCCGCTCCGCCGGATGCCGCTGGGCTGGCGGCTTTGGCGGCGTCCAAGCGCTGCAGTACTTCCCGCACCACGGATTCAATCAAAGTATTCTGATCCATCGTTTTGTCCATCCCGAACCCGCGCAAAGTCTAGTCCCGGCGTGCCACGACCTCCGGGCTATGAAAGCAACATCACCCGTCGCGAAGTTTAGTCGCCAAGGGCGACCTCCGGGCTAAGTAAGCAACGTCACCCCGCGCGCGGGGTTAAGCGGCCCAGCCAAGCCTTCTGGTCCGGATAGGAGCCGCGGCTTAAAGCTTAGTCGTATCGTCATGCGGGCGGGCGATCACACTGGTGGAAAGAATCTGGCCGAGCTTTCCTCCGGCGGCAGCGCCAGCTTCGATGGCCGCCTTGATCGCCGATACATCGCCGGTGAACGTAATCGCCACCATACCGTTGCCCACCCGATGTTGGCCGACGTATTGCACATTGGCGGCCTTAAGGGCGGCATCTGCGGCTTCCACCGCGGCGATCAGCCCCTTGGTTTCGATCATTCCGATCGCTTGCTGAGCCATAGGGAGTACTCCTTCTGATAGGTTATCGCTTTCCGGTTATCGATCATTAGGTTTCAGGCCTATAGCAGGGGACTCAAGTCGTGCGACGGCACCTGATCCCTGATCTAGCCCGTAAACCCTAAACCCTACGTTTTTTTCGCCAGGACTTCCACCGTTTGCCGGGCGACAATCAACTCTTCATTCGTGGGCAACACCCACACCTGGACCCGGCTGCCGGACGCATCAATGCGTGCCTCACCCCGCGCGGAAGCATTCTTCACTGTATCCGGCATTAAGCCGGCGTAATCAAAATCCTTCAGAACCTCACCGCGCAGGCCCGCGGCGTGCTGGCCGATGCCGCCCGTGAACACCACCGCATCCGCCCCGTTAAGCACCGCCATATAGGCTCCGATATATTGCCGCACCGCCTCTACGAATACCTCCAGCGCCAGCCGGGCCTGGGCATGTCCGGCATCGGCGGCAGCCTGCACTTCGCGGCAATCAGAACTCACACCGCTTAGGCCTAACAGGCCGCTCTCCTTGCCGAGCTTTTTCCAGATGGCGGGCCAATCCAAGCCGCTGTCGAGCAACTTCAGCAGGGCGAAGGTGTCGAAGTCACCCACCCGGGAGGCTTGCGGCAAGCCGCTCTGGGCGGTCATGCCAAAACTATTGGCGACGCTTTGCCCATCTTGAATCGCGCAGATGCTGGAGCTGCCGCCCAAATGGCAGGAAATAATTTTGCGGGCCGTGGGAACCAACTCCTTCATCCGCGTAGCGATGTAGCGGTGGGAAGCGCCATGAAAGCCATAGCGGCGAATCCCCAGTTTTTCCATCCATTCGTAGGGGATGGCATAGGCCTGGCGTTGCCGAGGGATGCTGCGATGGAACGCGGTTTCGAAGGCGGCCACCTGTGGCACGCCGGGCAAATGCCGGGCAAACGCCCGCATGGCCGCAATATAAGGCGGGTTATGCTGCGGCGCCACGGCGGCGAACTGCTGCATCACCGCCAGCACCCGCTCATCCACTCGTGCTACCGCCAAGGGGCCACCATGGACTGCCTTAAAGCCGATGGCCTGTACGGGAGCAGCGCCATCTAAGAAGCCGCCCCTGCGGAGTCGATCCAGATGCAATTGGATAGCAGCGTCGTGATCCGGCAGCGTGGTTTTACCCGATAGTTTTTCGCCCTGCGCCGGGGTGAACGTCCACGCGCCCCACGCCAGTCCGATGCGTTCAGCCGCCCCTTCCGCCAACACTTTTTCACCCGCGGCCATCGCGAAGAGTTTGTACTTGAAGCTGGTGCTTCCCAGATTGGCGACCAGAACATTCATGTCAGAAGTTTTCCACCAAACCTTCGGTGGGCCGGGCGATGACATGGGAAGCCACCAGTTCGCCGACCCGTTGGGCGGCGGCGGTGCCGGCTTCGACCGCCGCTTTCACCGAGCCGACATCGCCACGGACGATAACCGTGACATAGGCGCCCCCGATTTGAATGCTCTTGACCAGACTTACATTGGCGGCCTTGAGCATGGCGTCGGTGGCTTCAATAATGCCGGTTTCACCACGGGTTTCGATTAATCCGAGTGCCTGTGACATATGGGTATTCCTCGCTTCCTTTAGTTATTCCGCGCGCTCCTGCGGCTGACAAAATACATCCCGCAACACCGTTCCCGCTCCTACGTCGAAAATGGGGGGGGGGCGGCAGACGGGGACAGCACAACCAGCCGGTTCCCATGCGTCGGGATATACTCACGATGCCGACGCTATTGTTCATCCTCTCCGGGTGCGGCAACACCCCCAGTCCAGCCGCTTCCGCTCCTGAGCGATCAGGAACGGGATTCACCGTTATGGCACAGCCGAAAAATCATTTCCTGGCGGCTGCGGCCACGGCGCTGACCGCCTTATTTTTGGGCAAAAGATTGGCCAGATCTTCATGGGGCCGAGCGATCACGTGCACCGCGAGCACCTCTCCGATCTTGCCGGCGGCGTCGGCGGCGGCGTCGACGGCCGATTTGACCGCCCCGACATCACCGGTGATGAAGGTGGTCACCATGCCGGAGCCGATCTTGTCCCAACCGACCATTTGTACGTTGGCCGCCTTCATCGCCGCATCGCTGGCTTCGATCAGCGCCACCAACCCTTTGGTTTCGACCATTCCCAAAGCCTGGGCCATAGGCCATCTCCTTATGAGCGTATCAATTCCACATGCGTGGCGGATTCCAGATCACACGCATTGCCTTCATCGGTATCGATGTGCACTTCCAGGCGCACCTTCGGATGTTCGCGGACTCTTAAGTTCTCGAAGCACACCCCGCAGGGACCGTGCACCCGCAGCTGCATCGCATCGCCGTCCTTGACCGCGTAATGGGCCAAGTCGTCCGGGTGCATGTGCACATGCCGCATCGCCCGGATGACGCCTTGCCGCAGGTTCAGCGCGCCGTGTGGCCCCACCACCACGATTCCCGGCGTATCGTGGTGATCGCCGCTTAAGCGCAACGGCAGTTCCATACCCAGAAAGACGCCGTCCGTATAGCTTAACTCCACCTGCGAGTATTTGCGAATCGGTCCCAGGATGCGCACATTGGGAAGCAGGCGCTGGCGCGGGCCAATGAGATTTACCACCTGTTCGCTGGCGAATTCCCCTTCCTGGTAAAGGTCTTTCAGTTTGGTCAGTTCCGCACCGGGGCCGAACAGGATCGCCAGATCCTCCGCCCGGACATGCATATGGCGGGCCGATACATTCACCACCAACGGATGGGGTCCGCCATTATGGCGCACCGGTTTGATGATCCGCCCTTCCGCCGCGAGCTGCCCCCGCAGGGCTTCGCGCACCAGTTTTTCGACCAACTTGCGATCCAAGGCCATAACGCCCATTTTCCAGTTAACCCGGATTTTTCACCACTTAAGCCCCAGCGCGGGTCGCCATGGCGATTAAATTACGCCCACAACTGAAACATATAGCCCCCGCGTCGCAGAATCGCCGGCGTGACCTCGGCCGGGGGTAACGCTCCGCCGAACATCGCAACGCTTGCGACGAAAAAAAACTTCGCGTCGCGCCAAGCACCACGCAGGTTGTGATACAGAGGACAGTAGAGATAACGGAAAAATAAAGAGAGACAAAAACTTCAGCTCCAAATCCCGACGGCCATCGGAAGCGCACGTGAAGAGCTTATAAAACCGCCGTGAATACTTTTTTGCTTTCAATAATCTCCGTGCACCCGGTGCCCTCTGTATCCCCATCGCTTTTCCTTTATATTAAGTAACCCATGCTGGACTTTTTTGCAATATAATAACGCCATGAATGCCTCCTCCGCGATACGGGTCTTGCTTCTGCGGGTCGCGGGAACCAACTGCGACCGCGAATTGGCCCGCGCCTTTGAACTGGCCGGGGCTGGCGTGGTTACGCTGCATATCAACCGTCTGCTGGCCGATCCGGGGCAGCTGGCCGGCTATCACATTTTCGCCATCCCAGGCGGATTTTCCTATGGCGATGACATCTCCAGCGGCAAAATTCTCGCCAATCAACTGATCCACCATTTAGGTGTTTCGCTGCGGCGCTGGACTCAGGATGGCAAGTTGATTCTCGGCATCTGCAACGGCTTTCAGGCGCTGGTGAAAGCGGGCCTGCTGCCGGGATCGATGCCCCAGTTACCCCAGGCGGACCGCCAGCCGGTGACCCTGACCCATAACCGCCAAGAGCGCTTTGAGGACCGCTGGATTCGCCTGCGATCCTACAGCCGCATCTGCCCGTGGATTCCGGCGGGTGAAACTTTGCAGCTTCCCGTGGCCCATGGCGAAGGCCGCTTCGTGGTCCGAGACGCGGCCGTACTCGAGGCGCTGCGGCAAAATGACCAAATTGTGTTTCGGTACGTCACCGGCGAAGGCCAGGCGGCAGTTAATTTTCCTGAAAATCCCAATGGCAGCGTTGACGCCATCGCGGGGATCTGCGATGGCACCGGCCGGGTGTTGGGCATGATGCCGCACCCCGAGCGCTTTGTTGTCCCGCACCAACATCCCGCCTGGACGCGGGCAAGCAAACTGCCCCCGCCCGACGGCCTGGCCTTATTCGAAAACGCGGTGCGTTTTGTCCGCGCCCAAATGACGGTTACGATAGGTGCAACTGCATCGACCGCGGAGGTCACAGCGCGGCGAGGCTGCAGCGAAAATATATAGCCCCCGCGTCGAAGGCTCGCCTTTGGAGACCTCGCCGGGGGTGGATCCTCCGCCGGAAACCGAGGATTCCTCGCGGGCCAAAAACTTCGCACAGCGCGAAGAAACACGGAGATTGTGATACGGAAGGCGCGAGAACGCGAAACCTCACTTTGGCCTCTACCGGCAGGGAAAACTGACCCATGGACGCAGTGACGGAACGGAGAATTGGAGCGGCCATAGAGGTGCATAATAGGGAATCTCTCTGTGCCCTTGTGGCTTTACGAGGAATCGCTGGTGGATGCGGATGAAGGCCTACGCACGGAAGCCGTCGGTTTTCGCCGCTGCCGCTGGCAACTGCCCATGGCGCCGCAGGATCCCGCCGCCCTCGAACGGCTTGCACACACCACCGGTTTGTCCCGTCTCTTGGCCGGCCTGCTTTGGAATCGGTCCATTGTCGATCCGGCCCAAGTCAACGCCTTTCTGCATCCGCGGTTGACGAACCTCCACCCCCCGGAAACGGTGCCGGGTGTTACCACCGCCGCGGAACTTGTGGCGGCGGCGGTGAAAAAGCGGGAAAAAATCGCCATTTACGGTGATTATGATGTCGACGGCATTACCGGCGCCGCGATGTTCTGGCGGCTCCTGAAAGCGGCCGGGGCGGACTGCACCGTCCACATTCCCCATCGCACCTTGGAGGGCTATGGGCTCTCCGCCGTCGCGGTCGGCCGACTGGCGGATGCCGGCTGCCGCTTGCTGCTGACGGTGGATTGCGGCATCACCGGTCATCAGGCGGTCGCGGAGGCGCGACGGCGGGGTATGCGCGTGGTGATTACGGATCATCATGAGCTGCCGCCGACACTGCCGGAGGCGCACGCGATCGCCCATCCTCGTCTGGCCTCCTCCACATTGGTCCTTCCACCTTCATCCTGCCCTGGGCATCTGTGCGGCGCCGGCGTGGCGTACAAGCTGGCGTGGGCGGTGGCGGTGCGCCTCTGCGGCACGCCGCGGCTGACTCAGCACTATCGCGATCTGCTGCTTGATTTTCTGGAGTTGGCGGCCTTGGCGACCATCGCCGATGTGGTGCCGCTGACCGGAGAAAATCGCGTTTTGGCCCACTTTGGCCTGGCCGCACTGCCGCGCAGCCGGCTGCCCGGGGTGCAGGCGCTGATCGCCGCGGCGGGATGGGAAAATCGCCGCATCGACGGCACGGCCGTCGGTTTTTCGCTGGCCCCCCGCCTGAACGCCGCCGGCCGCATGGATCATGCCCGCGAAGCGCTGGAATTGTTGATCACGGACGACCCCGTTGTGGCTCGCCGCATCGCCGCCACCCTGGAGCGGCAAAACGCGCAACGCCGCACCATGCAGCTCCAGCACACCGCCGCCGCCGTGGAACGTATTCGCGCCCTGGCCCCCGCCGGCACACCGGAACCCGACGCGCTGGTGCTTTGCGATGCCGCCTGGCATGGCGGCGTGGTGGGTATTGTCGCGGCGCGGATCGTGGAGCTGTTTCACCGCCCCGCCTTTATTCTGACGACGGACGGAAAAACTGCCTTCGGCTCCGGACGCAGCGTGCCAGGGCTGCCGCTGCATGAAGCCATTGCGTACTGCCGCGATTTATTATTGGAGGGCGGCGGCCATGCCGCCGCCGGCGGGGTGCGCCTGGTCCTGGAAAATCTCGAGTCCTTTCGTGCCCGCCTCTGCGCCTGGACACGCCAGCGCTATCACGCCGCGGCCTCCACAGAGGCGGGTGGTGCCGCTGTTTTACCGGGGCGCTCGGCGGGCGGCTTTGTACCGGTGCTGGAGTTGGACGGGGTCCTGCACGAATCGGACATTTCCCTGCCCACATTCACCCAACTGGAACAGCTGGCCCCCTTTGGCCATGGCAACCCGAGGCCGAAATTCCTGTTGTCGCAAGCCCGGCTGCAAGCTCCGCCCCGGCGGGTGGGCGCCACAGGGGACCATCTGCAGTTGCAATTGGGTTTGAGCACCTGCGGCGTGCGGGCTATCGGCTTTCGGATGGGGCAACTGGAGCCCGAATTGCCGGCCGGCTTGGCGGTGGACCTGGTGGTCGAACCGCACGTGAACCGGTTTAATAATCGCGCCCAGATTGAAATGCATGTCCTGGACCTGGCTCGCAGCGACCGCCTTCCGCTCCGGAGCTGGTCCGAATATCCGAATAATAGCTGACGCCCTTCTTGGGAAGGTGATGAAAACCAGTCGCGGTATCTCCGCTCCAGCGCGAAAATCTTCCCCTGGAATCCGCACTTAAGATAGCGTCTCAATCCGCACCGCAAGATAGCGCTGGCGATGGCCCACGCGGCGGTGAAAGCCCTTGCGTTTGGTAAGCCGCTCCACGTAAACCTTGCGATCTTTAATCGTCCCGAGAATCCGGGCGGTCACGCTGGCGCCGTTTAGAAAAGGCTGGCCTATTTTTACCCCCTGATCGTTGGAAACCAGCAGGACCTTCTCAAAGGTGATGGTGGCGGCATCCGGCGGCAAAGTCCGTGGATCAATGGTCAGGGTATCACCGGCCTGCACTTTAAACTGCGTGCCGCTGTCTTGAATGATGGCGTAGGCCATGGTTATTTCTCCGGTTCATCCGCTCAGTGTGGCCATGCTTCGGACCGCGGTTCCCGTGCCGCGCGGACCTCGCGCTGCCGTGCGCCACCGCAGAACCACAAGGCGCGGTAGTATCCACGAAACGCGGGGTTTCGGCAAGGCACGCCCCCGTCGGACGGTGGCTTTCCGGTTTTCAGTTCTTGGAATAGGCCGCTCGTTTACCGAACCTTTAGCCCGGAAAACTGAAAACCTGCTGCGTCCTCGCGTCAATACTCCACAAATGGCAGTTCGGCGGCGGTTTCGATGTAGCCGGCGGTACAACTGCTTTTTTCGAGCGTGCCCTTATCCAAGCCCAACGCTTCCACAATGGCTTCGAGATCATCGGCGACTTTCCGCGGCTTATTGCTACAGCGGCCCCAGACGGCTTCGGCCGGCGGTGGTTGGGCCTGTTTGGTGTTGATGCCGGTATGGTAGTAGACGGTGGCGTCCGGGTCTTTAAGTCCGTGGCCGGTCAGAACGCATACCACGCGTTCGTGCGGGGAAATGATTTTTCTTTCCAGGAGTTGTTCTAATCCCGCCACCGTCGCGGCGCTGGCCGGTTCACAGCCGAAACCATGGCGACCGAGCAGCGCTTTCGCTTCCAAAATCTCCTGATCCGATACCTGCGCCACCACGCCCTTCATCACCTCCAATGAACGCAGGGCTTTTTTCAGATTTACCGGACGGCCAATTTCAATGGCTGACGCGATAGTATGGGCGCGAATATGGCCGCGCTCGCGGGCGGCGTAGAAAGCGGAAATCGCCGCGTTATTCACAGCGCCGTTGTTCCAGCCCACCTTACGCTCATTGAACAATTCATAGAGCGTGTTGGCGCCGGCGGCGTTGATAATCGCCAGCCGGGGAATACGCTTAAGCAGTCCCAGTTTCAAAAGCTCGGCGAAAGCCTTGCCGAAGGCTGAGGAATTTCCCAGGTTGCCGCCGGGCACGATGATCCAGTCAGGGGTCTGCCAGTTCAGCGCCTCCAGGATGCGATACATAATGGTCTTCTGGCCTTCCAGGCGAAAAGGATTGACGCTGTTCATCAGGTATAAGCCGAGTTGGCCGCTGACCTGGCGCACGCGGGCCAGGCACGTATCGAAATCACCTTCGATCTGCAGGGTGCAGGCGCCGTAGTCCAGCGCCTGGGAAAGTTTGCCCAGCGCGATCTTGCCCGAACCGATAAACACAATGCCCTGGAAACCGTTCTGGGATGCGTACAAGGCCAGCGACGCGGAGGTATTGCCGGTGCTGGCGCAGGCCACGCGCTGGGCACCGGTAAGACGGGCGTGGGTAAAGGCGGCGGTCATGCCGTTGTCTTTGAAGCTGCCGGACGGGTTCAGGCCCTCGTACTGCAGCCAGAGTTGGCCCGGCCACATGCCCAGCCGCCGCCCCAGGCAAACGGCGTTCTGCAGAAAGGTCTGGCCCTCGCCGATGGTGCACACCATGGCGTCGGGTGCGAACGCCAGCAACTCGCGGAAGCGCCACACGCCGGAATAATCCAAGGGAAACCGCCGATTGGCCCAGCGCTGCTGAAAACCGCGCAGCGTCGCCGGCACGGGAACTTGGTCCCACTCGTATTCGATGTCCAGCAGTTCGCCGCAGACCGTGCAGGCAGTGAGGGTCTGGCCAATGTCGAAGGTTTCGCCGCAGTCAGGATTGAGGCATTTTTGGAACGCGAAGGTTTTCATGGGAGCGATTTTATAGCGCAACGCGCCCCCCTTCCACTTGTAAATTCGCCCGCCGAGCCTATAGTAATGGGTTTTGGTCCCGGCAAGGAGATGCCTTATGCCCCATGTTTGCCATTATACCCAACGCCAAACGCGAATCGGCCGCCAATGCACGTATCGCGGCAAGGCCAAATACCTCGGCGGCGTCGGCATCAAGATCACGGGACGCTCGGCCCGTAAGTTCAAGCCTAATTTGCAGAAGGTGCGCACCACCATCGATGGCCGCCCCTGCCGGGTCTGGGCTTCCGTCAAAGCTATTCGCAGCGGTTTGGTGGCGAAGCGGTTGGCGCGGCGACACGTGTACCGCGCCCCAGCCTCGGCCACAACCGGGCCCGCCCCGACGGTACCGTCAACCCCTGGCTCCAGCGAGACGCCGCAGGTGCAAGGATGAAACGGGGCGCCGGCTGCCAGCTACGACCAGGGAGCCGACTATGATTCCGCCTGCATTCCGGAACTCACCTGCGGCGGTGGGCCGGCCGCCACGGCGGCACCGTGTCCGAGCGATGCGAGCGGGGGCAGCGGTGTTGCTGGCGGTGGGGATCGTCAGCGGCGTGACCGGCTGTGTCGAACGGTCCATCACGGTGCGAACGACGCCGGACCATGGCCTGGTGTACTTGAACGATGTGGAAATCGGCCATTCTCCCTGCACCACCGAGTTTGAATGGTACGGCGACTACGATGTCCGCCTGCGGGCGAAAAAGAATATCGGCACCCCGCGGGATCCCCGCTATGCCTATTATTATCTGCACACCCATCGGGTGACGAGCCGGCCGTGGTTCCAATGGTACGGGGTGGACTTGTTCGCCGCGTTGTTGCCCGTGCGTTTTAAAGATCACAAGGTCTGGACGTTCATGCTTCCCCAGGTGGGCGCCGCCACCAGCGACCAACTGATCCAGCGGGCCAGGCAGCTTAAGGCCCGGCTGGAAGGACCGGCGACCCAGCCGTGATTGAATCGCAGCCAAGACTTCTCAGCCCCAGCCATATTTGAAGGGACTCCTACGATGGAAGTCCAATACAATCCGCAAACGGATACTCTAACCATTCGATTGCGCGACGAACGGATCAAAGAAAGCGAGGACACGAAGGCGACCGATGGATCACGCGAAGCCGCGAAGGGCGCGAAGGAAGCGGAATGGCAAGCACCGTGCTTTAGCGCGGTGAACCGATGGGAACAGGATGGCGAATCACTCGGTGCCGCGACGAGGGATTTCACCACGAAGGACGCGAAGGCGACCGATGGATCACGCGAAGCCGCGAAGGGCGCGAAGGAAGCGGAATGGCAAGCACCGTGCTTCAGCGCGGTGAACCGATGGGAACAGGTTTCAGGTCGTAGGTATTAGACACTGAACGTGTAACTTCTCCGCGCTGTGCGGAGAAGTTTCGAGCTTACGCGAAGGAGCAAAAAGACGTGGGGAGCACCGGGGGGAGCCCCGGCTGATAACCCGGTGGTTTGGCGCCGAACGTGGACGAACCGCCGCATTATCATGCGGTGCTGACTACCCCGTCGTGCCTTCGCGGGAGATTCTTTTCGGTTCCGGCGCAGCCGGATTAGGTGGTGAAACTCAAGCCGGGCGGCGGCGCAGGACGATCAACAGAACCTGCGGCGAGCAGAACAGGCGCACGCGCAGGGCGGCTTTGCCCAGGCCACGATTAACAACCAGCCAGGTGCCCCCCACGCGATGGATACCCGTGCACATGTGGGCCGGCAGCGTGTCGTGACGAAAAACAGGCCGCCCGTCGGGGTAACAGATCTGGCCGCCATGGGTATGGCCGGCGAAACAAATGTCCACTCCCGCCGTGGCCGCGGCGTGCACCAGGTCGGGATAATGCAGCAGCATGAGTTTGCAATCATCGGGGTGGACGTGGCGCAGCGCGGCGGGGATGTCGGTGTCGATGCGCCGATGTTGGGCCAGGCCAATCAGCGCCAGGCGCTGGGCGCCGCGGTGCAGTATCGTCGCATCGTTGGCCAGCATGATGAAACCGTGCGCCTGCAGCGCCGGAACAATTTCGGGTGAGTCATGATTACCCAAAATGAAGTAACAGCCCAGCGGGGCCCGGACCACCTCGAGCAGGCGGGCCACGTGCCGCGCCGCCTGCCGCCAGCGCCATCCACGGTGGCCGAGGTCTCCCGTGATGACCACCAAATCCGGTTGTTGGCGGGCCAGTCGGCGCTGCCAGCGGGCCAGGGCATGGGTCCAGCGCGTCAGGTGTAAATCCGACACATGCAAGATTTTCAGGCCGTCAAAAGCCGGTGGCAGGTTGGCCACCCGCAGCTCTACCAGCTCAATGGATGGGCGCAGGTTCATATTCCCTCTTTATCATAGCGCGCCTATAATAAGACTTTGATAACGCGGCCGGTTGTGGCGCCGCGGGAAAGACGTTTTTAGACCAGGAGTTCTAGCCTATGGAAGTTCTTGTGGGAAAGCTTGCGCCCGATTTCACCGCTCCGGCCGTCATGCCGGATAATTCCATCAATGAAAAATTCCACTTCCGCGCCTTTGTGGAAGGCGCGTATGCCGTTCTGTTTTTTTACCCGCTGGATTTCACCTTCGTCTGCCCGTCGGAGATCATCGCCTTTGACCATCGGCACAAAGCTTTCGAACAGCGGGGAACCAAGGTGATTGCGGTAAGTGTGGACTCCCAGTTTACCCACCTGGCGTGGAAGAAGACGCCGGTGAACGCCGGCGGCGTAGGCGACCTGCACTTTCCCATGGTGGCGGATTTAAGTAAATCGATTGCCCGCGATTACGGCGTGCTGCACCAGGGCGCCGTCGCCCTGCGCGGCACGTTTCTGATCGACCGGAAGGGCACGGTGCGGCATCAGCTGGTCAATGATCTGCCACTGGGCCGTAATGTGGATGAGGCGCTGCGAATGGTGGACGCCCTGCAATTTTTTGAACAGCACGGGGAAGTCTGCCCGGCCGGATGGCAAAAGGGTCAGCCGGGCATGAAGCCCGACGCGGCGGGAGTGGCGGTTTATCTGGCCCAGCATAGTCCAACGCTGTAAGGGATCACGCCTCGCGGTGCTGCGCCTGGCGAAGGCGGGACTGCTGCAGATACTCATCCAGTGGCGTGAGGCCGAATTCCTCCAACAACTCCACTACGCTGCGGCCCTCGCCTTCGCTGGTCACAAGCACCGGCGCCAGCAGACCCGGGTCGAAAATGGAAACCTCCGGTCCGTATTTGCGCTTCAGCTTCCGCAGCTTTTCCCCGTGGTGATCCAGATGCACCACCCGACAGTCCAGGTTGACCTGGGCCGTGGCGAAATCGAAATAATTCGTGCTGGTGGCCAGCAGTTGGCCGACCGGGGAATAAATCTGGCTGGGTAGGCCGGCCACGGCGCTGGCCAGATGACAGCGGCATGAATAAGCGCGATAGGCTTGCATCAGTCCGCCGTGATACACCGAACAGAAAAGGATCAAATCCGGTCTCTGTTGGGTATAATGCCGCCATAGTTCGTCAAAGTTCAAATCAAAGCAGATAGCACAGGCCACGCGACCGAAATCGAGCTCAAATAGCGGCGCCTCACGCCCGGCTAAAATACCCGCATCCAATTCACCGATGGCCATGGGATGATTCTTATTATAAATACCACAAACCTGCCCCTTGCGGTCGAGCAGTTGGATCGAGTTGCGATACGATCCATCCGGCAACCGGCGCAAAGCGGGATAAGTGATGTAGGCGCGGTGGCGTTGCGCGGTTTCAGCGAAGAAATGAAGCATCGATTCACCACCGCTCTGACAAAATGCCCGATATTGCCCCAGAGACTCTCCGGCGGCCTGATCGCAGAATTCGGGCAAAACAATCAGGTCCGGGCGATCCGGCAGCACCGCTTCCAGTTTTTCCCTCCAATGCTTCATCACCCGGTCCACGTCCGCGTGGCCCGTGGCCGGTTCCAGATCGGCCGGGCGGGCGCCGATGACGCTGATTTTGACTCGATTCGCCATGAAAACCTCCGCGCCCACGTATCTTACTATATCGGCCGCGCCCCGTCCCCAAAAGCATTCAACGCGGTCCCACTGGGTGTAGCCAGATTTTGTGGCGCGGGCGTGCCCACGAACGGCATAAATGCCGCCGCTAAGGCAGTTGGGGATTTGGCACTACCGCCGACGACCGGCGTTTGCCAAGAAATATGGCCGCACCTGTCACACTCTTGCTCGCCGGTCCCGGTTATAGTCCCAGACGTATCTTTTGTTCGGGGGGCGCGCCGAGATCCTCCAGCGTTCGCACCAGCTCCGCCTGCATCTGCTTTAGTTTCTCCGGCTCCTGCGCCGCGAGATTGACCAGTTCATTCGGATCACGTTCCTTGTCACTTAGCCAAGTGGGCGTGGGCCATGCTGGCCAATTCGTCACCGCCCGGCGGCCCTGTTCGTAAGGTCCCAGTTCGTAAGGAAGATACCTTGAGAGGCGATGCCCATACCACCTCAGCGGCTGATTGCCCCCGGCGGACACATCCGGCGGACTCTGATGCAGAATCCAGCGTCCGTCGGTCAGGGTCACACTGCGGCCATATTCACCCGCCAGCGCGTAATCGCGCGTTCGAGCGTGCGCCTCTTCGAGCACGGGCAGCAGATTGATTCCATGCAGCCCGCGCTCCGGTCGGGGTGCGGGCTTACCCACCGCCGCCAGCACGGTCGGATACAGGTCCACCAACTGTACCAGCTGCGCGCGGCTGGCGCCGTGGCCGTGCACCGGATGGCAGATGATCAGCGGAACGTGGCCTACCGCGTCATGTTGATGGGTTTGTCTTTTGCCGATGCGCCCGTGATCACCGTTATAGGTGCCGTGATCGGAAGTAAATATCACCAGCGTGTTGCGCCACAGGTTCAGCGCGTCGAGTTGGTCCAATAGTTTCCCCAGCCACCGATCGGTCAGGACGACGTTGGCGGCATAGCGGGCGCGAACGAAGTTCATCTGCGTTTCGCTGAGCCGGCCCTTCCATTTCGCATACGGTCCCGAACAGGTCCAGGTGAAATCCACGTTATAACCGCTGGGCCAAAATGGCTTGAGAAGGGCCTCGGGTGGATCCCACGGCTCGTGCGGTGCGAAACAGTCAATGTGCAGGTAAAAGTCCTCGTGCGTATGATTGCGCCCCAGCCAGTCCGCCGCCTCGGTGAACACCCTGGCCGGGAAGTAGTCCTGCTCCTGATGGCGGATAAAGTGCACGTTTCGCCAGTGGCGCTCCGTCGGGGCCATCCGTTCGTCTGGCGGGCAGAAGAAGTCGACCGGGTCGGTATATAAGCCGTCCGCTTCAATCCCACGGATGAACTTAAAGCCGGTATATCCCATGTGATAGTTGCCCGCCCCCTGTTCCCACAGGTGGAAGTGGTCGCTGACCAGGTAGCTGACCGGGTGGCCGTCGCGCCGCATGGCGTGTAACGAAAGATTAGGCTCGCCGCTCACTTGGCGGGGCAAATCCAGGTCGTCATCCTCCAGAGGCCCCCAGCCGCGCTCCAGAAACTCCAGCCGTCCGGTGTAAATGTCGCGCCGCGCGGGCATACAGGGCGACGACCCGCACCAGGCATTCGTAAACACCGTGCCGCGCGCGCCCAGGCGATCCATATTCGGCGTGGGCACCACCCAGCCTGGCTGCTCCTTGGACCAGCACGCATTCAACGGACGCCCCTGGTGATAGGGACCACAGTGATCCCGGCGCAGCGTGTCACAAAGAATCAAGATGACGTTCATTCCGCAACTCCATGGCCGCAATTTTTCCGCCAGGATTATGCCCGACCGTGGCCGGGGTGTCTTTGGCTAAATCCGGTGTTTCTTTAACCGACTCCGCACCGCTTTTTCGGTGGAAAAACGCCGATAGGCCGCCGGGCCCATGCCGAAGGCCTCGCTGAAGGCGCGGGTAAAAGCATGCACGCCGGCGTAGCCGGCGCGTCGTGCCAGGCGTTTGATCGGCAAATCCGGATGGGACAGCAATTCCACCACCGCCAAGCGCATGCGCGCCTGCAGAACGAATTGGTGCGGCGCCGTGCCGGTGATTTCGTGGAAACGCCGGGAAAAATAATCCGGGGAAAGGTAGCAGGTCTGGGCCATTTGGGGCACCGACCATTCCGCTCCCGGAGCTTCCTCCACCTGGGCCATAAGCGACCATAATTGCTGGCGCAGCGGATCGATGGAGGAGGCGGAGCCGCAGCCGGCCCGGCCGGAGGATTTCAATATCTCCAACACACACCAGGTCAGGGCGGCGATAGCCCCCGGAGCGGCCAAGGGCCGGGCGGCGTTCCAATCCGCGCCGGCTTGCGCCACGACCCGTCCTACCAGCGGTGAAAAATGAACTTTGCGGACCTCCAGTTCCAAACCGCGCCAAAAATGCGGCGCCAGGTGGAAGTGGAACGAACCCTGGCGATAGGGTCCCGTGAAGCGGAAACCGTGCCAGGCCAGGGGTGGAATGATGTACCCTTCTCCAACGCCCGCTTCCATGGCTCGGTGGCCCCTTCGCAGCAACTGGGCCGATCCCTTGAGAATAACCACCAGTTGAAAGTGGGGGTGGACATGCGGGGCCACGAGGTGTTTCCCCACCGGATAGGAACTGAAATCGAAGTACGCCAAATCGGTGACCACAGGTCCACGGGCAACCCAGTCGCCGCTTGCGCCCTTCTGGTTGCCGGTTCCGCCCGTGGGGCTTTCCCCGCCGCCCGGTCGGGCGCCCACCAGAGCGGGGGCCGCGGGCTGGTTGACGAGTGTGGACATGTTGCTCGCACCTGGCGCTGATAACTGGCCCTGGACCAAAAGAGCGGCGTCATTCACGTCATGGCATGCCGCCGGGACTGGGCGTTGAATACCGCGCTCGGCTGCCGCCCCCGAAATATAGATGATAGCGACGTAGTGGATCGCCATAAAGTGAACGCGCCGACGCGCCACGGTTTGGGGGCGCGAACCCACGGGCAGGAGGTCCGCCGCCAGAGATCGGCTGGTGCGCCGCCGGCGGCAACCGAACCGAAGACCGGCGCGCAGCCCCTGGGCTCGGTCCCTCGGCTGGGATTGCTCGCAGCAGGTCGCCGTTGGTGACTAAACTATCAGGACGGCGCCGGCCATAGGGCACGCTACGGGCGCCATGGCTGGAGCGCAGCGCCGATGGGGACATCGGCGGCTACGGGCATCCCGGGCGCAAGGTGGTCTCCATGTACGCACCAGGTCAAAGCGCGAATCAGGGGACCACTAGCCGGCCATGCCCCATGGCTGCTGCCAGCGTTCGCGGATTTGCCTCTCCCTGCGCAACGGTTGCCCATAACGGTGGGCCAATCGCCAGCGGCCCTGTACGAAAACCTTCTTTCATCCCAGCCTTTCATCTCAGCGCGGGCGCCCCCGAAACGCCGGTGCGGAATCCGTTAAAACCAGGGCGGATTCAGCCAAAGACAGGCCGTCCGCGAGTGGGGATAATATTCTGTAAGCCGACGCGCGTGTTGCCGATTTTTTGGGCGCAGCGAAAACAACGCGGTGAGGATTAAAACATGAAGTCCCGCCAGATACAGGCTTACACCGGGTCGCGCGATCCGGGGTCAGGTATCCGCGGGCGGAACGGTCGCCACGGCGACACGCTTTTTAAAGGAGGTCCACCATGACCCATTCCCTGACACCCTCTCGTTCGGATTCCCATACGGCCATGTTGGTCCTGGCCGCCCAGCAAGCCGTTCGTGGAGAATTTGGCCCGCCGGGGGGCGCCAATTACAGCGAGATCGGTTCCGCTTTGCCGAACACCGAACCCCGCCAACGGAAAGCCGGTTTTACGCTGATCGAGCTGTTGGTGGTGATATCGATAATAGCCATTCTTGTATCTATATTACTACCAGCGTTAGCGAAGGCCCGGGAACTCGCTAACCGGGCGGTCTGCATGGCCAACGTGCGCGGGATCATCCAATCGATGATCACGTACGGTCAGAGCAATCAGGGCGTGTTTCCTGTACCCGGGGATCCCCAGGTGTCGTCGGCGGGGCACTATTACAGCAACGCTCCCTTCAATGGTGAAGGCAACGGGAGTTATTGGGCGGTACCCAAGCCTGTCACCGCCCCCTCGGCGGTACAAGACTGGTATCTGACCAGTTCCGGCATTCTCATGAACGCCAATGATACTCCCTGTCCCTTGGCCGGTTGGTGGATCATGGTGCTGCAAGGCTATACCACGCCATCCAGTTTCATCTGCCCGTCCGATCCGCTGGCGGAAGGCCCCTCGATAGAAGAAGCCCTGAACGGTGGCGTTACTCTTTATAATCTGAATTTTGGGGAAATCACCCGTGTAAATAATGGTAATGCCTGGGCTGACCCCAAAGGGCAAGGTGAAAGTTATTCCCTCGCCTTTCCCTATGGACAGTATGTTAATACCGGTCCGTATGTTAATTGGTTTAACAATAAGTTACCCCGCCAATGGTGGACCACCGCCGGTGCCACCAGTCAGGTGCCGCTGGTCGGCGATATGGCTCCGATCGATAACGCGGATGGAGATACGACCGGTGCATATCAACGCGTCACCACTACCCTGCCCACGGCCAACACCTTTGGGCCGTACATCTATAATTCCGGCAATCATGCCGGTGACGGCCAGAACGTGGGCTTCGGTGATGATCACGTGGCTTGGGAAATCTCGCCTTACGTGGGCCAGAACGGAGACAATATCTTCACCCACACCACGGCAACTGGTGTGGTTAGTGGAACCACGGACACCTTGCAGGTAGGTCTCACTGGTGGAAACAATTCTGTTGCGCCCAGCATTCGCACCTTAGCCCCACCGTTTGATACCTGCATGGTGCCGGTACGCACGGTGAATCCAACCACCGCCGCCACTGGTAACGCGTGGTAATTGCGGCGCATGGACCATTGTGAGCAACGTTAATGTATGGGCTGCGCAAGCGGGGTATCGTGCCGGTGCGAACGGTGAATCCCACTGTGGCGGCCACGTCGGGTGATGGGAACACCAGCATGTGGAAATCCTTTACCCATTGGCGTAGTTGGCGGTTCTCCAGGTTGCGGCTTCGCCGCGCTACCACGGCAACGGTCTTGAAAGGTTCAGCCTTCCTGGGCGTCGTTGTGACCGGCTTATCCACCGCCGCCACGCCTTCGCTGGCGCACTCGCCGATCGTCAAGTGGACGACGCGGGCCTCCGCGCTGGCCGGAGAACTGTTGACGGATCCGGGCTTCGAGCGCGGCACGGGCTGGCGGTCTTGGGAAAAGGGCTATCAGCGCGAACCCACCGTCGTCCATTCCGGTCGCTATGCCATTGTCTGCCGCAATCGCAGGGTGGCGGCGGCGCGCGGCGCGGTGGAAACCGTACCCCTGAACCAGCGGGTCGCCACGCCTGTTATCGCCGGCGCGTGGAGCCGATGCGTGCATGTCAGCGGCTCGCCTGATTCCGGCTACTCCCTCTACTTGGATATTACCTACCAGGACGGGACCCATCTTTGGGGACAGACGGGCGACTTCAGCACCGGCACCCACGGGTGGGAATACCGGCAGGTGGTGGTTCGACCGGCCAAACCGATCAAGTTTATCCGGGTTTTGGTCATGCTTCGGCGTCATTCCGGTACGGCTTGGTTCGACGATGTGTCGCTGCGCCAGACCGCCCTTTTTGACGGCGTACCAGTGCTCAACCGCCGTCCGCATCCACCCTCAAAACTCTTGCACCCCGTCATATTGGGCGGCGCCGGTTTTCACCTGATTGTCAATCGCGGCGATGGCTATCCAATCGGTTACATTTATCGCCGGCGATACGTGCCCGTTCCGGCAGGGGCGGTCGGCGGATTTTTCGTGCGCGACGCGTCCGCCCAATCCGACTTTTACGGGTTCGACGCCCCCCTCGTGCCGGCACCCAAGGGAACCGAAAATCAACACGGCTTGATAACGCCGCTGCATCTGCATTTGGAAGCCCATTATGCCAGCTTTCCTGATTACGTGGATATTTCCGGCCGGATAACGGACACCTCCGGAACCGCCCGTGCTGTCACCGTTTACTACGCCCTGCCGGTGGCGGCAAGAAACTTGACCTGGTGGAAGACCTTGCGCGAATCGGAGCCCGTCCGTCCGGCCAAGTCCTACATCGCCGCGCCGGTGGAGCTGGGAGTTGGCGCCAGCGGCGTCATCAGCCGAGTGCCGTTCGCCTGCCTGCAATCCAACCAGATGGGATTGGCGTTGGCTTTGCCGATGAATAAGCCGCGTACCGCCCGCATCGCCTATGATGCGTCATCCGGTCAGTATTACGTCGCTTTTGACTTCGGCCTGGTTCCCGGGGGGCCGCCGGCCACGTTCCAATTCGTGGTCTACGCCAGCGACCCCGCCTGGGGGCTGCGCGCCGTCGATCGCCGCTATATGCGCATATTTCCAGGGGATTTTGTCAAACGCATCCGGCACGAAGGTATCTGGATGCCCTTCATAGCCATCCCTTCGGTGCAACGGCCAGAGGATTTTGATTTTAAGTTCCATGAAATCGTCGGCACGGCGGCGGTATTAAATAAGGACATGGCTTGGGACAACGCCCACCATGTCTACTGCTTTCCCTATATTGAGCCGGTGAGTTGGTGGTTGCTGATGCCGAAAACGGTGAAGCGAACGTATGCCAACTGCATAAAGTATATGAACCAATACGCGGATGGCAAAATCGGCAATGCCCAGTCGCAGCGGCTGGCGCGGGCCACCCGGATTTCAGGTGACTTCACCGCTAACGGTCGCTATTTCTTCCGCCGCCTGAATCTTCCCGGCTGGGGTCCCCATAGCGCTCTGTTTATTAACAACATCAACCCCCGGCTGCCCAATCGCCCCGGCGAGTTGAACCGGGCCCATGTCGCCTGGTCCAAGCGGATGGTCCGGCGACTTTATATGCGGCCGCACGCGCCCGTTCCGGACGGCGAGTATTTGGACTCCATGGAGATGGGGGCCGAAACAAAGAATTTTCGGCAAAGCCAGTTTCGTTACGAGACCGAACCGTTGACCTTTGCCACCAACAGCACTCGCCCGTGCATCCTGCAGGCTGTAACCAACTATGAGTTCCTCCACTGGATGGCGCAATCGCTCCACCAGAGGGGCAAGCTGGTGTTCACCAACGGTACGCCGGACAATTTTTATTGGCTCGCCAGCCAGATTGACGTGTTGGGCTGGGAAATCCAATGGCCGCGCCCGCGGGGGCATTTCTGTCCGGCTTCGGACGCCACCCTGCTGTATCGCCGCATGTTAGCCGGTCCGAAGCCCTGCCTGCTGCTGGCGAACGGCAATTATGCGCGTTTTAATCATCAGTGCGTGCAACGGTATATGGAGCGTTCCCTGTTTTACGCGATGTATCCGAGCATGTATTCCCAAGGTGGTGTCCCGCGGAGGTCCTATTGGCTAAGCCCGCATCAGTGGTATAACCGCGACCGCGCCTTGTTTGTGCGCTATATACCGATCATTCGCGCCTTAAACCGGGCTGGATGGCGGCCGGTGACCAAGGCCTGGACCGGCGATGCGTCAGTCTGGGTGGAGCGATACGGCCCCAAGCCGGGAATACCGGCGGCCCTTACGGTATTCAATAACGCCGCCGCCGCGCGGACCGTCCACCTGCTTATCGCCCCGTCGCTGTTTCGGCACGGGCCGCCGCGGGTGATGGTGGATCGAGTGGCGGATCGTCGCATTCGCCTGGTTCCGGATGGGCGGTTCTTGAAAGCCCGGTTTCGGCTCGGTCCGCGGATGGTGGCGGCCTGGTTCGCCGACCGGCGCTGACGCCGCGAATGGAACGGGTCTCGCAGCGCCAAGCGGGCACGCCCCAAAGTGTGCCGCCAAATCCGTCGTGCACCTCCAGCGCACTGACCTCTGGCCTGTGCGCGTTCATTTCCCCGCGGGCCGGGTAGAATGACGCGGGTTTGGCCCGGTCCAACCGCAGGATGAAAGGCCCGCGCATGTCACCTCTCGACTGGCTCATTCTGCTGCTGCCGCTGCCGTTGCTTTTTCTGATCAGCCTGGCCACACGGCGTTACATCACCGGGGTGGCGGATTTTCTCACCGGCCGGCGCGCCGCCGGCCGTTACCTGGTTTGCGTATCGCAGGGCACCGCGTCCATGGGCTTGGTCAGTGCCGTAGCGTTCTTCGAGATGTTTTACCAGGCCGGCACCGCCATCAACTGGTGGGGGAATCTGTACCTTCCCGCCAGCCTGATGGTGGCCCTGACTGGTTTTGTGGTTTACCGCTACCGCGAAACGCGGGTGATGACGATGGCGCAGTTTTTCGAGGTGCGCTATTCCCGCAAGTTTCGCATCTTCATGGGTGTGCTGGCGGTGCTTTCCGGGGTGGTCAACTACGGCATCTTTCCCGCCGTCAACGCGCACTTCTTCATCTATTACTGCCACCTGCCGCGGGTGTTGCACGTCGGCCCGTTGGCGACGCCGACTTTTCCACTGCTGCTGGCACTGTTTCTTTCGCTGGCGCTGTGCATGGTTTTGCTCGGCGGCCAATTACAACAGATGCTCGCCGATTGCCTGGAGGGCGTGCTTTCCGGCATCCTGTTTATCATCGTGGCGGCGGCCATCCTTTACGAGTTCAGCTTCCATCAGATGTACGTGGCCATGGCGTCCGCCCCGCCCGGGCGCAGCCTGCTGAATCCCTTTGATACCGGCCACATGCGCAATTTCAATATTTATTATGTATTGATCGGTGTTATTGCGGGCGTCTATACCGTTATGAGCTGGCAGGGTAATCAGGGTTTCAACGCCGCGCCCGCCAACCCTCACGAGGCCAAGATGGCCAATATCCTGGGCAACTGGCGGGGGCTGACCCGCAACCTGGTCTTCACCCTGCTGGCCCTGGCGGCGGTAACCTACATGAAAAATCCCGCCTTCGCGCCCCAGGCGGCGGTGGTGCGGGCGCAACTGCACGGCATCGCCAATCCCACCCTGCGCGTCCAGGAGACGGTTCCCGTGGCGTTAAGCCACCTGCTGCCGGCGGGCGTGAAAGGATGTTTCGCCGCCATGATGTTTTTGATGATGCTGGCGGTGGACATCAGCTACCTGCATTCCTGGGGCAGCATTTTCGTGCAGGATGTGGTGCTGCCATTGCGGCGAGAACCGCTGCGCCCGACCACGCACCTCCATCTGCTCCGCGGATCGATTACCGGCGTGGCCGTCTTTGCCTTTTTCTTCAGTCTGCTGTTTCGCCAAACGCAGTACATCTTCATGTTTTTTGCCATCACCGGCGCCATTTACCTGGGCGGCAGTGGGGCGGTGATCATCGGAGGCCTGTATTGGCGGCGCGGCACGACGGCGGCGGCCTGGGCGACCATGGGGATCGGCTCGAGCGTGGCGGTGTTCGGCATTGTCGCCCCTTATATCTGGCCCGCCTTCCCCATCAATGGCCAATATATGTTCGGCCTGGCGATGGGCGGAAGCTGTGTGACATATGTGGCGCTGTCGCTGGCCACCGGTCGCCGCCATGAGACCGCTAGGCGACTCAACAAGGCGAGCAGGGCGAGCGGCGTGCCGTTCAACATGGAGCGCATGTTGCATCGCGGCGTGTACGCCCGGTCGGAAGATATGGTCCAAGCACAGGCCAAAGCAGGCCTGGCCGGCTGGAAGAGAATATTGCTCGGCTTCGACGAGCATTTCACGCGCGGCGATAAGATTATTTCCGCAGGCTTTTTCGGGTGGAGCATGTTCTTTTTCGCCGGCTTCGTGGTGATCACGCTGATCAATCTGGTTCACCCGTGGCCCGATCGACTCTGGTGGCAATGGGGCCTGGTGGGCATCTACCTGGCCATTATTCTGACGCCCCTGACCACGATCTGGTTTACCTGGGGCGCCCTGCGGGATCTGCGGCGATTCTTTCAAACCCTGCGTGTACGGCGGGTGGATGAGCGCGATGATGGCCGGGTCATCGGCCATCGCAATGCCGATGAAGTTCCCGCCTCCGGCGGGGCCGATGCTCCCGCCGCTCCGCCCGCGCCGGCGGCACGGGAATCCACGACCCACGCATAGCCCGAATCGTGGCCGTTCGCAAGCTGCACCTGACCCCGCGCTGACGCTTGGGGCTATGAAGCATCTCACCAGGGCGAGTCCGTCGCGGCCGGCGATTTGTGGCGCTCGTTTCATAGCCTGGAGGTCGCCGTGGGCGACTAAACTGCAGCGACTGGCGGGAGCCGCGCCGACCGCCGCGACCCGTGAAGGGTTACCCCGAATCTGAATGGTACTTATTCCGGCGATACTCGGCGGCGAAGGCAGCGCCAGCGTAGCCTGGGTCCGCGGGGGAAAGCTCAGTGAGAGCGACGGTGCGGTCGGACTCGCTCCATGATTTCAAGGCGGCCAGGGCGGCTAACTCGGGTTCGGCCAGGGCCGCCGCGGCGACGGGGGGAACCTGGGTTTCGCCGGACAAAAACGGTAGCGCGACTTCCAGCAAGCCGCGGTACAGGGTCTGGACATCCGGCTGGAACTGGGTGACGCCCTTTTCCGTCAGGATGGTGGCGTGAAAAGGAGTCCAGCCTTCCTGGCGGCCCACGATCAGCAGGCCGCACCTTCCATCCGCCCATTGTACTTCAATACGCCGTTGAACATTTTTCCCCAGGTGCCGGACCCGCGCAATGCCCGGCCCCATGATTCCGCTTAACATGGCATAGGCGTGAATGCCGTAGTTGAAATCATCGACGCCACAGCCGCAGATTACCGTGTGCGGCATACCCCGCTGGGCGATCCGCCGGGCCAGCCAGTTACGCGTTTCGCGGCAGAACCGCAGGGAGGAACCACCGGTGATTCGTGCCCCGCGCGACAGCCAGTCGCGAATTTCGGTGAGATCCCGCGGTTTTCCCGCCAACGGCTTGT
>JAJYFE010000051.1 GCA_021785435.1 Planctomycetota bacterium | reverse complement strand
TCCAGGAGTCGCCGGAGAAACCGCGCCGAGGGCCGGGGCCAATCGTGCTCCTGCTCTTGCTCCTGCTCCTGATCGACCAGCTCTCGACCAGGAGCTCGCGCTTCCTTACGGGCGCGGCTCGGAATGGGCGCCCTGCTCCTGATCGACCGGCCCTTGACCAGGAGCGGGAGCAGGAATCCGAAACGACCCTTGTCCTCATCCGTAGGTGTCCGCGGAGAGCGGGCGACTTTCGCGACAGCCGTGCCGGGATACGGGTGGCGGGGCCGCATAAACTGTCACAGGCCCGTGTACTCCGCGCGGATAACAATAGTTGCGTGGGAACGTACCCGCACCTATAATAAATGTTTTCGCGCTGAGGCTGGCCATGGGTGGCGCCCCCGCGCGGAGCGCGGTGACAATCGCGTTGGGTAGAAGTTAAAGGAGCGCGCTGCGATGCCGCATGTTATCACCGAGCCTTGTATTGGCACCAAAGATACCGCCTGCGTAGCGGTCTGTCCGGTCGATTGCATTCATCCCCGCAAGGATGAAGCCGAATTCGAGCCGGCGCAGATGTTATATATTGATCCGGACACATGCATTGACTGCGGTTTGTGCGTGGATGAATGCCCGGTCAAAGCGATTTTTCCCGAGGACGACGTGCCGGAAGAATGGAAAAAGTACATTTCCATCAATGCCGAGCATTACAAAAAATAAAGGTGATGATTCATGCCTCCCAGGAGCCGACCCCGGTTTCAGAGTTTCAACCACCCGAAAATTCGTATCGCGAAAGTGAGCGGCACGGGCAAAGTGTACGTGGATTACAAGGACGTCGAAACGCTCAAGCGTCTGCTGTCGATCAACGGCAAAATCTTGAGCCGGAATCGAAGCGGAGCCGCGGCTTTTGAGCAGCGTATGATTACCGACGCCATCAAACGGGCGCGGTTTCTGGCGCTGTTGCCATATTCCGGCCCGTCCAACCCGTCGTGACGCGATTCTAATGAAAATCCCGGGACCGGGACACCCGTCCGGCGGAGGGGGCCAGATTGGCAAGATCCGCAGCGCGGCGCACCACCACATGCACGACGGCATTTTTCCGCTCGATGCGGCCGCCGGCCAGGATCGCGGCGGACGCCCGCAACGCCCGGCGATATTGGGCATAAATATCCGGTTTGACCACCAGGTTCGTCACGCCGGTTTCATCCTCGATGGTCATGAAAATGATGCCACCCGCGGTGGCGGGCCGTTGGCGGACCAATACCAGGCCCGCAACGTAAACCTCCTTCCCGTGGGGAAACAGCTTTTCATCCGCCAGTTGCACGGCTGGCGTGATGTGCCGCCGGGCGAGTTCCGCGCGCAGAAAGGATATCGGATGGGCTTTAAGTGACAAACCGACGGCGGCGTAATCGTGGATCACCATCTGGGGTGGCGGCACCGGCGGCAGGACGACTGGTGATTCGGAAGAATCCGTGTTGGCAAAAAGTGGCATAGGATCATCCCGCAGGCGTTGCACGGTCCATAACGCCTCCTGGCGGCTTAAACCCATCGAACCAAAGGCATCCGCCTGAGCTAAAGCCACCAGGGAAGCACTTCTGGTTCCACGGGCGGCACGCCAAATCGCCAGCGGCGTCGAAAAAGGACCGTGATGGCGGACGGTTTCGACGATAGTCTGGGCGTCGGTGCGCGGGAGATTGCGAACCAGGCGCAGGCCGAGGCGAAGCGCCGGCGCGGAAGGCGGGGGAGATGGGCACGCAGACGCGGGGACACAGGGAATCGAAGGGCCAACGGGCAGGCAATCTTCCAGCGTGCAATCCCACGCACTGTAATTGACATCTACCGGCCGGACTTCCACTCCGTGGGCCTGGGCGTCGCGGACGAGTTGGGCGGGCTGATAAAACCCCATCGGTTGGCTGTTAAGCAACGCGGCGCAGAAAGCGGCGGGATGGTAGCATTTCAGCCAGGCGGATATGTATACCAATAGCGCGAAGCTGGCGGCATGGGATTCCGGAAAACCGTACTCGCTGAAACCGCGAATCTGATTAAAAACGGTTTGTGCATAAGCGGGCGTATAGCCGTTGGCGGTCATGCCGGCCATAATTTTTTCACCGAACCGCCGGATCAATTCACCCTTGCGTTTCCAGGCGGCCATGGCCCGGCGCAGTTGGTCGGCCTCACCCGCGGTGAATCCCGCCGCCGTCATCACCAGGGCCATGGCCTGTTCCTGAAACAACGGCACCCCCAGCGTACGCTCCAGCACCTTGCGAATCCGCGGATCAGGATATCGCACCGGTTCTTCGTGATTGCGGCGGCGCAGATACGGATGCACCATGTCGCCGACAATCGGGCCGGGCCGCACGATGGCCACTTCAATGACCAAATCGTAATAACAACGCGGTTTTAAACGGGGCAGCATGGTCATCTGGGCCCGGCTTTCTACCTGAAATACGCCGATGGAATCGGCCCGGCACAGCATGTCATAAACGGCGGGGTCTTCCGCGGGAATCCGATGAAATTGCAGGTCGCCTCGGCCGCCCTGCGCCTGGTTCCATGCATTGACCAGATCAAGGCAGCGGCGAATGGCCGTTAACATGCCCAGCGCCAGCACATCCACCTTCAGCATCCCCAAGGCGTCAATATCGTCTTTGTCCCATTCCATCATGGTGCGTCCAGGCATGGCGGCGTTTTCGATCGGAACGACCTGACACAACGGACCGGCGGTCAAAACAAATCCGCCGACGTGCTGGGAAAGATGGCGTGGAAAGCCCAGGATTTCCTCGACCAGCGTGGCCAATTCCCGCAGGGTAGGATCAGCGGGGTTTAGGCCGAGTTCCCGCGTGCGCGCCATGTTGACGGCGCCGTTTTCCCACCAGTCGCCGGATTTAGCCAGCCGGTCCACGCCATCCCGCGACAGCCCCAGGGCTTTGCCGATATCGCGCACGGCGCTGCGGCGGCGATAGGTAATCACCTCCGCGGTCAAGGCCACGCGATCGCGGCCATATTTTTGGTACAGGTATTGAATGACTTCCTCCCGCCGCTGATGCTCGAAGTCGATGTCAATATCGGGCGGCTCCTGACGTTGACGGCTGATGAAGCGTTCCAGCAACAGATCGATACGGGTCGGATCCACCGCGGTGACCTCGAGACAATAGCACACCGCGGAATTGGCCGCCGCGCCGCGCCCCTGGCACAGAATGCCCCGCGACCGGGCGAACCGCACCAGATCGTAAACAGTCAGGAAATAAGCGGCATAATTCAAATCGCGGATCAATTCCAATTCATATTCCAGCCGCCGCCGCACGTCCGGGGGCACGCCCCGCGGGTAACGGCTCGCGGCGCCGTCCCAGGTCAGTTCGGTCAGATACCCCCACATGGTTTTTCCGGGCGGGCAGACCTCGGCGGGATATTCATATTTGAGTTGATCCAGGGAAAACGTGCTGGCGCGCTCGGCGATTTGGCGGGTCCGTCGGATAGCTTGGGGACAATCGGCGAACAGCCGCTGCATTCCCGACGGACCTTTGATGAAACGTTCGGCATTGGCGAAAAGGGCGAAACCCGCCTGGGGGCGCGTGCAACCCAAGCGGATGCAGGTTAAGACCTCCTGCAGGGAACGCCGGTCCGGAAGGTGATAATGCACATCGTTGGTGGCGACCAGAGGGAGGCCATGGCGGCGGGCCAGTTCCGCCAGCCACTGGAAACGCGGGCCATCGTGCGGGCCGTAGCAGCGGTTGACGGCCAGGGAAAGTCGGTCATCGTTGAAGGTGTCTTTAAGCCATGGCGCCGCGGCGGCGAAGTTGTCGTCCGGCCGGGGTGGCGCAACGGCAATCGCCAGCAGCCCCGCATTCTGCTCCAAAAGTTCTGGCAAGGATAAATGACATTGCCCTTTGACCGCCCGCCGTTTGCCCCGTGTGAGCAATTGACAGAGCCGGCCATAACTTTCCCGTGAAGTGGGATAGACCAGTACGGATAAAAGCGGTGGATCATTGTGGGCCGCATCGGTCGGTAGCGGGCTGGATATCCGCACTTGAGCGGTGGTGGTCATCTCCAGATGACAGCCCACGACCAACGGCAGGCCGACTTCTTTGGCTGCCGTATGCGCCCGCACCACGCCGGCCAAACTGTTGATATCCGTGATGGCGATGGCGCAACAGCCCGTAGCGGCGGCGCGATAAACCAGCTCTTCCGGATGGCTGGCGCCGCGCAGGAAAGAAAAGTTGCTGGTCACCTGCAGTTCGGCGTAATCACCCGGTATGCGGGGGCGTGCGGGAAGGTCCCAATGTGGTTTATGGCGAAGGGGTGATTGTTCCGGCATATTGTTCCCTCCAAACCGGCACATTAAATGTGTCGGTTAACATGAGGTGGCGGCTATTGTTATGCCCCGCAGTTCCCGGCATGACATCAGCGCTGGTTCTCCTTGGACCGGCGGTCCAATCACGCCCACAGACCGTGAACAAACCACTGCCCGGTTTCCAGGTGGCGAAAAACCCAAAGCCAGCGGCCATCGGCCAGTTGTACTTTGAAATAATCGCGGGTCTGTTCGCCGCCGATGGCGCTGCGAATCACCATGCGTTCCGGACCGGTACCGGCCCGGACCGCATAGGGCTGGCCCCGCCAGCGCAATTGGCCCGGTGGGTGATCCGGTTGCAGGGCCGTACCCGCCGCCGGCTCTGGCTGATCTAATAGCCGGGAGGGCCGGTCCAGTCCCGGAGCGCCGGAATTAAGCCAGGCTTCCGCGGCGCCTTGGATTATGCAGGAGGCTTGATTTACCGGGGCCAGCCGACAAGCCTGTTCCGGAATATGCGATGCCATTGGTGCCGGCGCTAATACGTATTGCGGCCCGAAGCGATTAACGAGCGTATCAAGCCATTCCTGCAGGGCCTGGGTTTCTCCAACTTCACGGTCGGTTCGCCATAGGGCGTTGGGCCGATACGGAATTGGTTCCACTGAGACCGCGGTCAGCGTGATCACCTCCACCCCGTGGCCCAGGTGCAAGTTTTCAGCGCGGGGACGCAGCATGGCCCATAAATGCCTGGCCTTGCCGCAAGGTTGCCCCAGCCCTATTTTTTGCGTTATAGGCGGATCCAAGCCACGCTCCAGTTTGATTTCCAATTCACGTACGCCGCGGTGGCGTTCATATAACAAATTGGCCAGTTGCTGCAGCAACTGTTCAATCGCCCGCAACACCGTTTCCAATTGCGTGGTGGGTCCATCGAAGGTTTGCCGCACGCGGATAGGTTCAGGCGGACGCCGCAGCGCGATCGGTTCAGCGATGTAACCGCAAGCCTGATCCCAACGCCGCAGCACCTCCTGACCATAACGGGCCGGCAAACTGGCGCGGGGCAGACCTAGCAAATGCTCGATCCGCTCGATGCCGACGGCGGCCAGATCCAGACAGGTTTGCTGGTTTAACCGCAGGGCGGCCGTAGGCAAGGGACGGAGGGCGTTTTCCAACTCGCTTGGTTCCTGGCGCGGAGCGTAGCTTCCGGCCGGCCACAGTGACAGGCACGGTCCCCCTGCCGTGGCGTCTTCAGTTGGAGCGACCGCGCGGGGAGCGAGCCCGCTATTTATGTAAGCCGGGACCTTGAATTTCTCCGCTGGCAACTTGGGGCCGGTAATCATGGAAACATCACCCGGCCCATAGCGGGCTAACGCCCAGGCGGCGCCTATCGTGGGGGCAAGAGCGGTCCGGACGGAAAATCCCAGCTGCTGCAAACGGGTGGTAAGATTCATCAGCAGCGGGTACGGACCGCCCCAGAGATGGTCTGCGCCGGTCACGTCCAATAACAAACCATCCGGGGTTGGCAGAAATTCGGCATCGCCACCCCGCGGAGTGGGATCAACCGTTACTTTGGGTGAAAAACGCACCATCCAATCGGCCAAAAGCTCCAAGGCCCGCTGGCTGAAGGCGGGATCAAACGTGCGTATGATGGCGGCGGGGCAAAACGCCCGGGCTTCGGTAAGGCTCATGCCCCGTGTCACCCCGGCTTGGCGGGCGGCCGGACAACAGCGCGCCACGTACTGATGCAGCGCCACTTCAATGGATAAAATAAGCGGTGGTTGGCGCAAGCGGCGTTCAGGCCACTTGGGCCACGGAATGCGGTCGCACGACCGTGGCGCCGCCAGCTCTGACCGCCGGCGCATCAGCTCTATCTCCCATTGCGGAAAATACACACCAAGTACTTTGGTCATGGAAGGCCTCATCATGCCAGGACACAATCCAACGTTTCGGCTCGCCGGATGCCGTATCGCCATGGCGATAAAATCCCTTGTCGGCGGCGAGCGTGATTTTCCATTGCGGATGACCAGTATTGGACACCAGCGGCTGCACCTGCCAACGCGTGACCGCCCGGGAATGAGCGTCCCATGGCCCCGCGGGACGGGCCAGCAAAATGACCGCCCGCTGGGCTTCTACCGCCAATTGCAAACGGCGTCCCACCACCGGCGGAAGATGATCGCCTGCTGCGGCAATTATGACCCCCACCGCCGGGCAACGGGCCGCTTCGGTAATGCCTGCGACCCATTGCGCGGCGGACACGGGATTAAGATAAAGGCTTGGAATGATACGAGGTCGCGTAAGGTGGCGAAGAAATTCCCAGGTCGGCCAACAACACCGGCCCACCCACACGGCGCAACGATCCGCAGCCAGTTCGGCGGTAAGGGCCGCGAGCAAGGTCAGCGGGGGATGCCAAGGCTTCGCCAGCGCCAGGGGATTGTAAAATTCGTGGATGCCGCGGGCCGACAGCCGGGAAGTTAAAGCCGCCAGACCCCGGCTGGCGGTGGTAACCAGGCTTGGCGTGTCAATTTGATCGCCCCGGCGCAAGTCCCAACGGCGGATCAGATCTTCCAGAACCGATTCCATGGCCCGTCTCCTTCACACGTTAGGTATATGTTAGGATATACGGAGTGGATGTGCGATGTCAAGCGGATAAGGGTGAAGGTTTACGGTTATAATGAAATCACCATGGTTCAAGCGGAGGATGGCGAATGTGTGGTCGCTACAGCCTTACCAATCCGGCGAAAATAAAGGATATATGCCCCTGGTTGGAATTTATTCCGCAGACCTCCTCCCGCTTGAATATTGCACCGAGCGAAATGGTATTGATGGTGCCGTCCCACGATGCCAGTCGGATGGTGTTCGCCCAATGGGGGCTGACCGTGGACTGGCAGGATCAACGCTGTGGTGAGGCCGTCATCAGCCGACGGCCGACGCGGTTGATCAACGCCCGCGCCGAAACCGTTCTGCAAAAGCCCACCTTTGCGGGGCTGTTTCGTGGGCAGCGATGCCTGATTCCCGCCGACGGTTTCTACGAATGGCCGCATCCGCCGGTACCCGCTGATGACGCCAAGAAACCCGCTCCGATATTGTTTGCCCGCCCGGATCGCCGCCCGTTCTGTTTCGCCGGATTATTCGGCGGTGACCCTGGCGGCAAAACCCAACCAGCGCAGTGCGTAATCCTTACGACGGCCGCGGGAAAGCTGGTTCGTAGTGTCCATGATCGGATGCCGGTGATTGTGCCCGACGATAAGTTGCAATTTTATCTGCAATCCGATTGCGGCGACCCCAATTTGCATCGCTTGCTTCGAGCCGACTTGCCGGCGGACATGCGCATGCAACCGGAAAATCCCGCCACCCGCCTCCAAACCTGACGCCCAGCGGTATAATGTAAAAAGGAATGGTCGGGCGGTCGGCCCCCGGCGTGCCGGGGGCAGGAAAGTCCGAACACCACAGGGCACGGTGGTGGGTAACGCCCACCCGTCCGGGGCGAAGGCGCTGGTGCGCCATAGCCCCGGGCGAGGGAAAGTGTCACAGAAAATAGACCGCCGAATTCCGGTCCGTCAGGCCGCCGCGTGCGGTCGGACCCATCGGGATGGCAAGGGTGAAAAGGTGCGGTAAGAGCGCACCGCGGCGGTGGCGACACCAGCCGGCATGATAAACCCCACCGGGTGCAAGACCAAATAGGGAACCGATGCGTCGGCCCGACGCCGGTTGGCGGCCAACGCAGTCCCGGTGTGCCGGGATGGCCGCCAGCAAGTCCGCTTAGGAAGAAGGCCGTGAGGTTTTCGTCCGCGGCGGATGAAGAGGTTCCGGGTAGGTCGCTGGAGGTCGCCAGTAATGGCGATCCAAGAGCAATGACCGCCGCCTGAAGAAGGCACAGAATTCGGCTTACAGACCATTCCCTCTGCGGGCCGCGGCTGCATTTTTCCTAAGGAGTGCACCGCGGCCCGTCCCTTTTTAGCCCGGACTTTGCACCGCAGTGGCCCGAACCTTTCACCGCTGGCGGAGCCCCGTCGCTTATGCTCCAGGCTAAAAGCGGGGGGTGAGGGTATTTCGAAAATTCTCACCGGGGAATCTTCCGCAGTGTACTGGGCGCTGGCTAATCGTGAAAATCAGGGCGAATCGGTGTAACCTAATAGGCTGTAAAGAAAGGGTGCTCGGATGACGGTTACTACGGAAAATGTGCTCGCGGCACTGCGAACGGTGCAGGACCCTGAACTGTTCAAGGATATTGTCACGCTGAATATGGTCAAGGATATCAAGCTGTGCAACGGCGCGGTCAGCATCCAGGTGGAATTGACGACGCCGGCGTGCCCACTGCGTGGCCGGATCCGCGGTGATATTGAGGCGGCTGTGCGCCGGCTGGATGGAGTGCAAGCCGTCGAGGTGACCTTTTCCGCACGGGTGCGGGGGATGGGGGGAACGAAGAATCTGCTGCCGGGGGTGAAGAACGTGATCGCGGTGGGGGCCGGAAAAGGCGGCGTGGGCAAAAGCACGCTGGCGGTGAAAATCGCCGCCGGGCTTTCCTTACAGGGGGCCAAGGTGGGGCTGATGGACGGGGATGTTTACGGCCCGTCGATTCCCACGATGATCGGTCTGCCGGCCGTGGCCCCGAACCTGGAGGGCGAGACGATCCTGCCCTTTCTCGTCGGCGCCGCTGAAAATCCGCTGCGCGTGATGTCGATTGGTTTTATCGTGCCGAAGGACAAAGCGCTGATCTGGCGCGGTCCCATGGTGCACGGCGTGATTCGTCAATTCTTAGAGCAGGTGCGTTGGGGTGAACTGGATTACCTGGTGGTGGACCTGCCGCCCGGCACCGGTGATGTGTCGTTGACGTTGGCCCAGTTGATTCCGTTGACGGGGGCGGTGATTGTCGCAACGCCGCAGGAAGTAGCCCTGGCTGACGCCCGCCGCGCGGTGCAGATGTTTCAGCAGCTGGGGGTGGCGGTGCTGGGTGTGGTGGAGAATATGAGTTGCTTCGTCTGCGAGCATGGCGTGACGTACGATATCTTCGGGCGAGGCGGAGCGGAACAGATGGCCTGCGCGATGGGTTTGCCGTTCCTGGGCGATCTGCCGATTGACCTGCGGATTCGGCGGGCCTGCGATGCCGGCGAACCGTTTGCGGAGTTGGCCGACGAGGGGCCGTCTGCCGCTAAACTGACCAGAATTGTGCAGGCCCTGGCCGGGCAGATCAGTATTCGCAACTTGGCCCAGCCGGCAGGCAAGGCGGTGCGGCTGGAAGTGACGGAGTAGGCTTTTAACCGATCGCTGAAAGCTCCTCATTTGACCGTCCGGCGCGAAGCCCTATGATAGTATCCAATGACTAGCACTCCCGTGGAATTTCCCGGTGCATTTGCAGAATTAGGCATCGAACCGGCGCTGCTCGAAGCGCTGGCGGAGGTGCGCTACGTTGCGCCTTCCGAAATTCAGCGGAAAATGATTCCGCCGGCGCTGGCGGGAGCCGACATTATCGGTCAGTCCCGCACGGGCACGGGGAAGACCGCCGCTTTTGGCCTGCCGATCCTGCAGCATCTGGACTCAGTCGTGCCCTTTCGGGCCCTGGTGGTGGTTCCCACGCGCGAACTCGCCGTGCAGGTGGCCGCGGAACTGACGCGCCTGGCCAAACACAAGCCGCTGCATGTGCAGGCCGTCTATGGTGGGCAGAAAGTTTTGCATGATATCAAGCTGCTGCAGCGCCGACCGCATCTGGTGGTGGGCACGCCGGGCCGGCTGCTGGACCTGAACCAGCGGGGCGTATTACCCATGGGGAACATGAAATTCGTCGTCTGCGATGAAGTGGACCGGATGTTCGACATTGGCTTTCGTGACGATGTGCGGAGAATTCTGGGCCTGTGCGCTGGACCGCATCAGACCATCTTTGTCTCGGCCACCATCAACGATGACATTGAACGCCTGGTGCGGGGGCATATGAAGGATCCCCTGCGGCTGTTTACGGCGCAGCCGGAGGAGACTCTGACCAACCCGGAGGCGATGCAATATTTCGTCGGCGTGCAGCCGTGGGACAAACTGCGGGCGTTGCGGCTGCTGCTGGCGCAGGAAAAAACGCGCCTGGCGATTGTATTTTGTCGGACCAAACGCAGCGTGGATAAAGTGGCCCACGGACTACGGGAAAGAGGTATCAACGCCTCGGCGATTCATGGCGATCTGCTGCAGCACCGCCGGGAACAGGTGATGCGTGGTTTTCGCACCGGCAAGATCAACGTGCTGGTGGCCACCGACCTGGCCAGCCGCGGCATCGACGTACACGAAATCACGCACATCATCAATTACGATATTCCTGAGGAGGCCGAGGCGTACGTGCACCGCGTGGGGCGCACAGCACGCATGGGGGCCACGGGCAAGGCCTTCACGTTTGTAGCGCGAGGCGAGGGACAACTGCAGACGGAAATAGAAAAACTGATCAATCGCCTTCTGGAAGCGTACCGCATCGCGGGGTTCACGGAATCGCCGGAACCGGGCCGGTTCCACGATCGCGCCGCGAGCCCGCCTTCCGCCGCGGTCGTCACGGGGCAACCGGTCGCAATGGAGGATGGGTTCGCCCCGACCTCCTTCGCCGCGTCGGCCCCAGTGGCGGCGCCTCGTCCCATCACCGGCCGTTTCCCCAGCCGGCGTCGTCGTTAGTAGTAGGCACGGTCCGAAGTACCGTGGCTTCTCCGCTTCGGATCGACGCCACGCGGCGTGTGGTCGCCACCAGCGCATCCATTTCCGATACGGGTCCACCTGCCTGCGGGTGCGGGCTTCGCGCCGCAACAGTCGGGTGTAGGATGGAGTTTACGCGCCACTCCGGGGTGAGTGTTCGGTTCGCGCCCGGCGGTGATGTCCTCATCGCCGGCGCGGAGAAACGAACGCACCCGACTGGGCGCATGGCCACGAGTTCTGGGGCGTAGCGCGGGAGGGGAACCCCGTTACGTTCGCAGCGGCCATAGGAGCATGGCCGGCTACAGGGCCGCCGCTCACGCCGGGATGCCGTCGGGATCCGGGATTTCGGTTCGCACTCCGGGGGCCGTGTAGCCGTGATGTCCCCGTCATCGCTGCGAACGACCCCGGCGCCGGGGAGCACGCGGGGCCGCCTGAAGCGTCACGCACCCGCGGGCAGCGACGTCCTGTCGGCAGCGAGGCGGGTTGACGCCCACGCGGGCTGGTGGTAGATAAATGCGGGTGGACAGAGGGGGCGAAGGCCGGCTTCGCGCGGAAGGTTGGCAGGAGTGGCTTATGTCTTGCGGCGTCGATTTGTATGCCGCGCGGCGGATCGCCTGGCTGCAGCCGGGCCGGCTCTGGCGCGCCTTGGGTACCACGGCTTGGCTGATCGCATGGGCCGGCTTGGCCGGCTGCGGCCACACCGCGGCTCAACAGGCGGCGACACAGGCCGGCAGGATTTCCCGCGCCGCCGCCGGTTTGCAGCAGAGCGCCGGGGACTACCGGGCGGCCGCGTCGTTTCCGATCGCGCTGGCCGAACCGCTTTCCGATATGCAATTATCCGCGGCGCTGGCGCGGGCCAAGACCAGTCCGTCCGGCTATGTCACGCACCGTTCCCGCCTGGGTGATCTGAAGGAAGCCCAGGCCATGTTGGCTAAGGGCCTCGCCATTCCGGCGCTGCCCGAGCAGATCAAGGGGGTATTGGCGGCGCAGAAGGCCTTCGTGGAACTAGCCGCGGCGCAGCGATACCTGCAGAGAATGCTTAGGGTGGATCGCCGGGTCCAGCCCCAGCTCGCCGCGCTTCAGAGAACTTGCCTTCAGGTCCGTGCGGATGCCAGGCGGATTGGAATTTTGCGGAACCTGCGGCGAAGCTATGCCAGGGCCGGCGTTAAACAATTAGCGTGGGCCCGGCAGGCGGTGATCCAGGAAAAAGCGCAAGTTCAGGCGGCGGGGCAGAGAGTCGCGGCCTTGGCGAAACAACGGGCAGCCTATATCCGCCGGCAGACGCACTACAATCGCCGCGGCATCGCCTTGGAAAACGCCGCCCGCCTGACGAGGGGCGCCAAAGCCCTGGCTATTTATAAACGGGCGATGGCCGCCATGGACCAAACCGCCCGCGTGACCGAGCGTGTCACTAGGCTTGGGGCACGCTGGAAGTTGGCTCGGCAGAACTGGCAGGCGGCCCGACGCCGCCTGCGGGCGGCGAAGCGCCAGGTGCGCCAACTTACCGCGCTGCGCGAGGCGTCGTTACGCCTGGCCCGCGAAGAGGGGTTGCGGATCGCCGGGCTGCAGGCCGCGGTGAAGGCCTTGGTTAGCGGGCCCCTGACGGTCGGCGGGGTTAGCGTCAACCATTGTTTACACGGGGTGTATGCGGGCGTTGACCGCAGCGCCAAAGAAGGCCAGAAAGCGCTGGCCCTTTGCGCCAGCGCCCGCCAGGACCTGGGAATCGCCGTGCAGCAGCAGGGCCGGACGTACGCGTTGGCCCGGCGTTTCGTGGCCCAGGGGCTTCTGGCTGATGATCCGCTGGCGATGGCCTACTCGAGCCATAACCCGGAGTGTTTGCTGCAACTGTACCGCGCCTATGCGGGCATTCGCGCCGCCCAGATCGGCCAAATGCTTTTGTGGAATCTCCGGCTCCAGCAGGCTGCGACCGCGGCGGTTCCGCCGGCCTATGCGGCGCTGAAAGAAACGGCGCCGACCACGGCCCCCGCCGGCGATTTGGCCCGCGTGCGCCAAGCGGCCTTGGCGGCGCTGCAGAAAGCCGCGGCAGATCTGAAGCAAGCCCAGGGGCTTTTGGGCACGGGGCATTCCCCCGTGCACTGGCTGACGCCGGCGTTGGGTTATGAGATGGCCGAAACCCAGGCTGCCGTGACCACCGATCCAAGTCAGCGTGCCAGCGCGCTGGCGGCCGCGGCGCAATACGCCGCCACTGCCCGCAAGCTCAATCCATTCCTCCTAAGCAGGCTAAATTTCTTCCGCAAGAATGCCGGATAGCTGCGCAGAGACCGCTCCAATTTGATCGGTGGTCAAGTGGGGATTGATGACCGTGACCGCAGTCTGATCGGCGCGGCGCGTCATTTTCCAGAGTTCCGGCTGGGGAGTGGCGCCGGCGAACAGGTCGTGCCATTCCGGTCCAGGGGCTTGCGAAGCTTCGTATTTGAGCAGGCGCTTGCGCATCAGCAGAAGGGCCAGAACGAACCGGAAACGAATATTCTCCAGGTCGCGCCGTTCCGCCAAACGATTAAACAACTCCAGCAGGACCGAATCATCGACGAAAGTTTTCCGTCTTCGGCCCGGATCCGGCACCACGGTTTTCCACCAGGAGAACATTTGGGTCGGCGCTGCAGGTCTTCGGCCCGTGCTCCAGCAAGAGGGACAAAAGTCTAAACGCTGCCAGCCTGCGGCTGGGCGGCTGGCGGGACTATCCTGCGAATTGCTCAGTGTGTTCTTCGCCAGATTTTCACGGGGCCATTCCACCAGCGCCGCCCAGCAAGCGTCGCCCGGCGCCAGTGCGCTCTGGCAAGCCGCGCAACGCGGTGAAACCTTGCCGACGCTCCAGGTGGGGCTTTGCAAAATATTCGAGCTTGCCATCACGGCATTTTATAGTTATAGATGGCGGGTTGCGAGTGGTGAATTATTTTCGGTGGCGCGGGGTGTGCGGATTATTCGTGGGGGTGGGGCGGGAACGTAACCCGGGGTGGCGCTGCGCTCTGCCCCGGCTTGACGGCACGGCGCGGAAGGTTTGTGGGGACCGCTACGGCAGAATGAGCATGGCGTCGCCAAAGCTGTAGAACCGATAACCCGAGCGCACCGCTTGCTGGTACAGCGCTTTCAGACGCGGCAGGCCGACTAGTGCGGCCACCAGCGCCAGCAGGGTGCTGCGTGGCAAATGGAAATTGGTGATCAAGGCATCGGTAAGCTGAAAGTGAAAGCCTGGTTGGATGAAAAGCTCGCTGATGGCGGTGATATCCTGGACGGAAACAGCGGGATTCAGGATGGTATCGGCGGCGGTTTCCAGGGCGCGGACGGTGGTAGTGCCAACCGCAACGATTCGCCGGCCGGCGGCCCGCTGACGCCGCAATTGGTCCACAAGGGTGCTGCGGACCGTAAACCATTCGCCGTGCATGGGATGATCTTCCAGGCGCGCCGTGGAAACCGGTAAGAACGTACCCAGACCCACGTGCAGGGTCAAAAATGCGGGTTCAAGGCGCCGCAACCGCAATTGCTCAAGCAGTTGCGGCGTAAAATGCAGGCCGGCCGTTGGCGCCGCCAAAGCACCGACGGCTTGGGCGTAAACCGTTTGATAGTCCGTCGCATCGGTAGGTCGTTCAGCGATTAGGGGCCGTGCCAGCGTTGGCGCTGCCTCGCGCCGGACGGCAGGTCGGCCCCTCGTGATGGCAGGCTCGGCGGGTTGGCGCACCTCGGAGACGCCGAAAGGTGGCAGGGGTAGCCCGTCGTCCGGGTGGAGGACGGTGGCGGTCCCACCGCGGCCTGGCCAATCCGCCGCGCGGGCTTTTTCGATATAGGGTGGCAGCGGAATGCAACCGATCCGCGCGAGCACTTGCGGCGCTGGCTGATCGGTGTTTAATTGCGCGATCCACTGCCCCTTTTCCGATAACCGTTCGCACAGCACCAGCTCCACCGTCTGGGCTACCGGAGCCGGCTGAGGCCTGGCGATTGCCGCCAATACCATCCCGGATGAAACGCGACCGCGGCTTCTCAGCAGGATCCGCCAGCGGCGGGGGGCCGCCTCGGAAAGAAACAGGCCTGTAATCAGGCCGCCGGACGCCTTGCGTAATATCAGTTTCGCCGGTAGCACGCGTGTGTCGTTGGCGATCAGTAAATCGCCAGGTTCGAGCAGTTCGGGCAATTCATAAAAGCGCCGGTGCTCAGTTCGGTCCGTAGCCCGGCGGTAAACCATAAGCCGGCTGTGGTCACGTGGCCGCGCCGGTTCGCGCGCGATCAAATGGGGAGGCAGAAAATAATCGAGTTCGTCCGTTCGCATCGGCCAATTATGATATAATACAGCACTAAAATTCGTGGGCGGAGTCAGGAATCGTCATGATCCATTTTGAACATATTCGGCTGGACAATGGATTGGATGTGATCGCGGAGGTCAATCCCGAGGCCCAAAGCACCGCCTTGGGCTTTATGGTGAAAACCGGCGCCCGCGATGAAAACTCCGCTTTTTCAGGCGTGTCGCATTTTCTGGAACACATGATGTTCAAGGGCACGTCGCACCGCTCCGCAGCCGACGTGAACCGTGAATTTGACGCAATGGGCGCGGTCAACAATGCCTTTACCAGCAATGAAGTGACCTGTTATTGGGCGCACGTCTTGCCGGAATTCCTCGATCGCGCCCTGGATCTGCTGGCCGATATCCTGCGTCCCGCGTTGCGCCCGGAAGATTTCAATATGGAGAAAAAGGTAATTCTGGAAGAGATCGCGCTGTACCTGGACCGCCCGGGTCATGTGCTGTACGAAGCGGTGATGGCGGATTATTTCCAGGCGCATCCATTGGCCCAACCGGTGCTGGGCACGACGGAGTCGGTCAGGGCACTGGAAGCTGATTCAATGCGGCGATATTTCGAGGCGCGCTACGGGCCGGGCAACATGGTGCTGGCGGCGGCGGGTCGGCTGGATTTTCCGCTTTTTCTGCAGCAGGTCAAAAATGTATGCGGGCGGTGGCAACATCTCGAAGTCCAGCGGCGCTACCCAGTGCCGGCGCCGGCGCCACGGCGGCGCCATTTGACCGACGCCCGGCTGAAACGCCATTATCTAGCCTTGATGTGCCCCGGTCCATCCGCCCAAGACGAGCGGCGTTACGCCGCCAGCGTGGTGGCGGATGTCATTGGCGATCGCGACGGTTCGCGTCTGTATTGGGCTTTGCTGGAACCAGGCCTGGCGGATGAAGCGGATTTTTCGTTTTATCCGCACGATCAAACGGGGAGTTTTTTCGCCTACGCCTCCTGCGATCCAGCGCGGAGGGAACAGGTGGAGCAAATTCTGATCAAGGAATTGCAGCAGGTGGCAAAAGGAGGAGTAGAGGAAGCGGAAATTGGCCGCAGCCGGAACAAAATCGAAACGGCCGCCGTATTGCAGGGCGAACTGCCGTTGGGACGTATGCGCAATATCAGCGCCCATTGGACGTACAACCAGGAATACCGCACTTTACAAGAAGAATTGGCGCGGCTGGAAGCGGTGGACTTGGCCCAGGCTAATCGTCTGGTGAAAGAGTTTCCCCTGGCGCCGATGACTATCACCACTCTGGGGCCGACGCCGGTTTGACGCGGCAGCCGCAGGGAGGGGAGCCCGAAGATGCTCAGCCCCGTCGCCGCAGTTTAATCGCCTGTGGTAACCTTCGGGCCATGAACGAAAGATCCCGGATCCCACGTTTCGAACAGCAGGCGAACCCGCCGGCCGTGTACGCGGCGGTGCTGATCGCCAGCATTACAACCTTTCTGGTGTTTTTGCTGGCGCAGCGTACGATCATACGCGGCATCCTGGTGCCGGTGGAAAAGTAAAAGAGTCTTCAGTTTTCGGGGTTCGGTTTTCGGCGGCGCGGAAGATAAGCAGGTTCAGAACAAGGGTGGCCGATTGACATCTTTCCATAGCCTATATATCCTATCAGTTTGACTGGATTGAAGGAGATGCTATGAGCAAGCTCTTGGCGGACATCACCAAAACGATGGGGAATACTCCGTTGGTGCGGATCAATCGTCTGATTCCACCTGGCCAGGCCAGCGTTTATGCCAAGTGCGAGTTTTTTAACCCGTTGGGCAGCGTGAAGGATCGCATTGGCGTGGCGATGATTGAGGCGGCGGAGCGCGAAGGGAAAATCAAGCCAGGCACGCATATTATGGAAGCCACCAGCGGCAATACCGGCATCGCCTTGGCGTTTGTCGCAGCGGCGAAGGGCTATCAACTGACTTTGTACATGCCGGAAAGCATGTCCCTGGAACGGCGTAAGTTGTTGAAAATTTTAGGCGCGAATCTGGTGCTCACTCCGGCCGCGGAGGGCATGCCCGGCGCTATTCGCCGGTGCGACGAAGCCGCGGGGGCGGAAAAGAATTCTTTCATTGCCCACCAATTTGACAATCCGGCCAATGTTGAGGTTCACATGAGAACCACCGCCGAGGAAATCTGGCGCGACACCGACGGGAAAGTCGACTGCCTGATTTCCGCGGTCGGCACCGGTGGGACGCTCAGCGGCGTAGCCACGGTCATCAAAAAGCGTAATCCGAAGTTTCATGTGATTGCGGTGGAGCCTTCCGGCTCGCCGGTGATCACGCAATACAAAGCCCATCAGCCGCTCAAGCCGGGTCCACATAAGATTCAGGGCGCCGGGGCCGGTTTCATTCCGAAGAATCTTTTTGTGAATTTGATTGACGAGGTCATCCAGGTCAGTAACGAAGACGCCTTTGCCTGGGCCCGGCGGTTGGCCAAGGAGGAGGGAATTCTGGCGGGGATCAGTTCCGGCGCCGACATATGGGCCGCGGCCCAGGTGGCGGCGCGGCCGGAAATGAAGGGAAAAAACATTGTGATCATTCTGCCTTCCACGGGCGAGCGCTACCTGAGCACCGCCATGTATGACGGTTTAGAAGCATAATGCCGATTCATTCCACTGAGGATTCATATCCGCAGGCGGATGCAAGGGCAAAAGGCCGGGAGAAGCGGCCGTGGTTCTGAAGCGGCGCGCGAGCTCTGCATAGCTCGGAGGTCGCCGTGAGCGACTAAACCGTAGCGAGGGGGCCGGATTGACGTCGCATCCCCCAATCCCTGGCTCACGCTTGGGGCTATGACAATTTTCATCCTCCGCAGATTTCCGAAGGACCGGGACGACTGTCCTGAAAACCCGCCAAACATCCACCCCCCGCCCGGCCGGGCGGGTCGTCTCGCCTTGCAACCAACCGGGGCGTTATGCGTGGTTAATGAGGGTAGCCCTGCTGGGGGTACAGGAGTGGACTATGTTGTTGCGCGGCATCGCCGGAAGAGACGCGGCAGTGGAAGCGGTTGAATCAAGCAGGACGGGTGAAGGCGGTCCGGGATGCGCCGCCGCGCCGCAGCCGGCGCCGGAAGCGTACGTGGCGGGGCGGTGGCGGCGCTGGGCACTCGGTTTCAGATTCCAAATCCGCCGGCGGAGCTTGAAAAAACGGGGCGGTTTCACTCTGATCGAACTGCTGGTAGTGATCAGCATCGTTGCTATATTGATATCTATACTTCTTCCAGCGTTGGCCAAGGCGGTGCAGGTGGCGGACATGGTGGTCTGCGCCAGCAATGAGCGGCAGTTGCTGCTGGGCCTGCGGGAATACGTGCAGGCCGATGAGGACCAGTTTCCCTTGAATGGCATTCTGTTTCCCCACCCGGCAAACTACTATCCCTATGCGGCGGTCAGCGCAACCGGCTACACGCCCACCGGGCAGGACTTGGCCTTGGAACAGACCTGGGATGACACCGTCGGCGACGGCCTGCAGGATGACAAGCTCAGTGACGGAGCGTTGTACCCTTACTTGGCCGGCCTTGAGCAACCCACGGGCAACCTCGTGCCGCCGGCTGGTCTGGACATGAACCCGGCGGTGAACCGCATCGCCCACACGTTTATGTGTCCGGCCGATTTCGGTCTGCGCTATTCCGGATCCGCGTTGACGTTAAGCCCCGATGGCCAGACTGTGCGGCGTAACCGCAACAGTCAAAATAATTTCACCTATCAGCCGAACACGGGAGGGTACTGGAGTTACTCCATTAATTCGTTACTGAACTCGCAATCCGCGGTGCTGGCGAATCTTTTTGGCACCGATGCCAACGGTAAACCGATGACGCCATGGTCCTATCCGCTGCGAGCATCTCAGATCACGAATCCCCAGTTGGTCGTCTTCATCGAGGAATCGGCGAAGCATTCGTTATTCAATGATGAGGTGATGGATCCACCCGCCTACAGCACCGGCGACAAGATGACCGCGCGACATTTCGGAGGAGGCAACCTGGGTTTCTGGGATGGGCATGTGCAGTGGGTCTCGGCGGCGGACTATAATGGATTGCTCAACAGCAATCCACCGTTGTCCGAGGCGCTCAATGAGCCAATCATGCGCTGGTTTTTCCCGGAGGGCAACACCACTGGTCCATGAGGAAGGTTGCGAAATTCTGGTCGCTCCGTGTGGTGTGGAGACAGTTGGCGCTGGAAGTTAGATATTGGTAGCGGGATTTCACCACATCCATTCCAGCCCGCTAACTTCCAACGGCTGGATTCTTTCCGGCGAAGCCGGCCCGGGGTGATATGTTGCCAGGGAGCGCGCCCAGCCCCGCGAGTGTGTCTGATGCCAGCGGCGCCGCGTCGGCTGCATCCGGGGCGCGGCGGAGCCGTCTCTTCTGGGCCGGCTTCGGCGCCATTTTTCTCCTCGGGGCGTCACTTCGTTTCGTTCGTTTAGGTGAGCAATCCTTCTGGTGCGATGAAACCGCCACGGCCCTGCGCGTGGTGGGAAGTTTTCACCATCTGCTGATTTCACTGCGGGGGCAGGGCTTTCCTCCGGGGTGGTACGCGTTGCTGTGGAGTTGGCTGCAATTTTTGCAGAACACACTCCACGTACCGGCGGGTTGGGCGCAGACGCCGTGGCTTATGCGCAGCCCCGGCGCGGCCCTGGGGACCTTAAACGTCGCTGCGGCGTACTTTCTAGCGCGGCAATTCACCGACCGCCGCGTGGCGCTGCTGGTGATGTTATTGAGCGCGGTAAATCCTTTCTTTGTCTACTACAGCCGCGACCTGAAAATGTACAGCGCGTTCTATTTGCTGGCGACGTTAAATACGGCGATTTTCGTTAAATGGCTCGGCTCGCGTCACTGGCCTTGGGCGCCGCTGTATGCCCTGACCGCCCTGGGGATGATTGCCGTCGACTTTCTCGGATGGATTGTCCTGGGCATTCACCTGGTCTGGTTGCTGGCCAGCGCGACCGTGGCCGCGGTCGTGCGAACCGTCGCCATCCTCCGCCGTTGGCAGGGAAAGGTCCGCGATCCGGAGGCACGCGCGAACCCGACAGCACCGGCGCTGCGGGGCGCCAGCCTGTCCCCGCGTCCCGCGTATGGGGTGCGTCGCTGGCGCTGGTGGGGCCTGGTTCTCTGGCCGCTGCTATGGCTGCTGGCTATCGCTCCCGCAGGCGCGTTCACGGCCTGGTGGGGGGGCTATCATACGAACTGGTTTAGGGCTGTGGTATGGCGTCACGCCGATGGTGGTCTCGGGTGGATAGATCGCTTTAACATTATGAGTTGGCACACTGTTCTCGGCGGGCCGACCATCGATCTTCTGGGGTATCTTTGGCCGGTGTATCCGCCGACGGTGCGGATGATCCATTGGCTGAATCTGGGGCCGGATTACATGCGTCATCTGGCCACCCGTTCCTGGCCCTGGCTGGCCACGGCCGAAAGGTGGCTGGCGCTCCTGACGTTTGCCGTGTTGCTCGCGGGTTTGCTTCCCTGGCGCCGCTGGGCACAGCACCGACCGCGTAAGTGTCCGGACGCCGTGACGGGTCAGCCCCCCAACGGCTGCGAAGGCGTTCAGCACTGCGGCGTCGCGCCGAATGGGCGCGGGGACGATAACCTAGGCGGTGGAAAGCTGGAAACCCGAAACCCGAAACCCGAAACCCGAAACCAGCTCGAAGAGTCGCTGCGGCGACGACTAAAAACCATCCCCGTGGTTTCGCCACCGGCGGGACGTTGGTGGCATGTGGGGTTATGGCTGGCGCTGACGCTGTTACTTTTCGCCTTAGGTTCGCTGCCGGCCGGGAATCCGTGGTCTATCTATCCCCACCGCGTTGTCTGGCTGTCCCGGTACATGGGCTTCATGGCGGTCGGCTGGGTGCTCTGGCTTGGGGCGGCCCTGTCACGTTTGCCCACGCGTATGCTCCGTTGGTCCGCCGGTGCGATTCTTATCAGCGCCATGACGGCCGCTTCACTGACCAATGCGGCGGTATGTCTTATCCAGCCGTGGGATTTCATTAACCGGCCGATCGCGCATTTTTATAGTCCGCAGCACCGAGAGGAGATGCTTATCGGCTATTCGACCAGCTTTAATATTTTCCTTGATCCGGCCGTGTCTTGGTTACAACAGCAGCATCTTACGCTGGCGCCCACCGGCCGAATCTGGCGTGGGTGGGGCCGCTGGGCCAAACCGTGGGCCGAAGTCCCGCCCTACCGGTTGCTCGGCGACGGCCCCGCGGGCTGGAGGAACATCATCCAGTTGGCGCGGCATAAGGCCCGCTTAAAAACGCTGGTGCTGGCTGATCGCATGGGTGACGAACCCAGCGGTGTGCTGGGGACGGCGGCCATCAACCGCCAGCTTGGCCCGGGTTGGCGATTGGTGTTTCAAACCCATTTCCGCTGGTACTTTCATTGGCGGTATTATTTCTTTTCGCCATGGCGCGTGCGAGTCTGGCGTAGAATTTCCAGCAGGGTCCACTGATTTTGCTGTTTCCACCGCCACTGCATCTGTTGCCAGCGGCGCCATGCGGCGGGATTGGGTTGAAACCAGGCTGCCCACAGCGCGTTGAATCCTGGCCGTATCACCGGCTGGTAGAACGTATTGAGAACCTTGGTCCTAAGTTGCGCCGCTGGCGGAACTACCTGCCTCAGTTCGTTGGTGTGCACCAGGAATACCACCCGCTTATGTTGCCGCAGTGCGGTCTGAATCAGCGCCAGCTCGGCACGCTGAATCTGCGGCCGCGGCTTGGGCTGCCACTTGCCGGCGGCGTTTGTTTGTCCCAGAAGTCGTCGGTATAAGCGGCCGCGGGCTTCCTGCAGTCCCTGTGGTCCGTGGTCGGTGGCGATCTGCTGATATCTAAAAAACGCCTGCGGCAGAAAAAGATTGATCGAATAAAGCCGATAGCCGCCGATGCTGTCGAGGTAGTCGCAGGTGGTTTCATCGGCGAAAACCACGCTGCCATGCGGAACATAGTGCCGCAGCGTATCGACCGCGGTTTTCAGCGCCAGTTTGCTGTTGAATTGGGCCAGCAGATTGGGAGCGATGGTGTACAGGCTATAACCAGCGCCCAGCAACGTCAGGGATCCAACGCTTACCGCAGTGACGATACGATCTCGGCCCATGGCCTGATCCAGCAGCCAGAGGGCCACGAGTATAAGGGCGGGAAAAACATCTAGAAAGAAGCGCAGATAGCCGGTGGTTTGCACATTACTTGGCGCCCAATAGTAAAACATGTACACGAAACTGCTGGGAACGGCCCAAAGGGCTAGCACCAAGGCCAGCTTCCAATGGCTGAAAAACATACGCACCAAGCCTACCAGGGCCAGTGGAAACAAGAGAAACAATCCCAGATTGGTAAACTGCTCCAAAACCGTCTGCCAGTTGCCTTGCCGGCCGATTGGATCTCCGACGAAATATTGCCAGCCGAAGCCTGTCTGTTCCCGGCAGAACGCATACCCGGTGATCCACGGCGCACCAAAGGAAACCCACTGGATGAGCGCCAAAATCACCAGGGGTAAGCTGAAAGCAGCCAAGGCCAGCAAACACTCGCGCAGCGGCGGCCGTTGGCGCCAGCTGGGCATGACAAGGACCGCCAGCAGCGGCGCAATCCACAGAAACTCGGTGTAGCGAATCCAGGTGCAGAACCCAAGCGCCAGTCCCGCCAAAGTGGCCCGCCAGGCGCCGCTCCAGGAAAGGCTTCTGATCTGGGTGGCCTCATCGGTCATTACTGGCCGTGGGTCGTGGGAGGCGGTATGTTGGGCGCGCTTCCACCAGCTTAGCAAGGCCCAGAACCCCAAGACGGTGAAAAACAACGCTGCACCGTGTGAATTGGAATCATCCGCGAAACTCAGGGTCACGGGGTTGCAGGCCAGCCAGATCACGCCCATGAGCGCCATAAAATTTCCGAGTACCTGGCGAAACAGGAAAAAACTCACCAGACAGGCCAATACCACGCAGAACGGATCCACCAGATACATGCCGTGCGGTCCAGCGAACAGCCACGCGAGTACGCCCAACACCCCCATGCCGGGCGGATATTTGGCAAAGATGCGCCCATTGGACGTTTGGATCATCATCATCCCGGCGAATTGCCACGGATTGTGGGGGATAAAATACAGGCGATGATGTTGCAGCAACAAGCGTGCGGTGACGTTATAACCATTTTGATCCACGCCCAGGTTCGTCGGTTCATAGAAACCAGCCAGGGCGATGGCGAACAGGCCGATAAAGATCGCTAACAAGGGATAAACCAGCCAACGACGCGGATGGTTTTCCACAACAGTGGGAAACACCGGTGGACTGGTCCGCCGCGCCGCGACGGGTGAAGCTTCAACCGCAGCAGGGATGGTCATAAGGTCCGTGTACCCCTTCTCAAGGCGGATAACGCATAACTTTCCCGCACGTTGCGAAAATAGCGCACTTAATTCCGGTGCTCTCCTGGAAGTCGCCGCGCCACCGGGTGAAGCGAAAGGATCCAGGCATTGGCACTGCCAATCGTGCCGTCACGGGTTTTCAGCGCCTGCGCGATATTCTCCGCATACTGTGGATACGTGCCGTAGCTGTCGCGGAGACGCTGAAATACCCGCAAAGCCGCGGCACCATGTCCCAGCACCAGCAGCAGGTTGGCGCGGGCTTGCATGCTTAAAGGATCGTCAAACCGGGAATTTTTCCGCAGACAGGCGGCGAAAGGCACTGGATTAATGCGGATGTTCAGCAGGATGGGGCACGTTCGCGGCTGTGCCCCCGGTTCCGGCGGCTGCGCTCCCGCCCGCTGCTGTCGTACAAAGGCCTGTACCAACTGCGGCCGATCGGAATACGCCGCGTCCAAACACCGCGCTATGAGCAGCAGGGCCAATTCCGTTTGTGCGGTGTCGCAGACATCAAAATAACCGCGTGCCGCGGCCAGCGCCTGGCGCGGATGATGCAGACGCAGCAGCGCCTGCATGCGCCAGCGCAAGGCAGCGCCAACTATTCCCGCGTTTTCCGGCGCTTTCAAGATGGCCTGCAGCGTCAGAGCCAGGACCATCCGGTAGTGCCGTCCTTTCAGCAGCGCCTGTGGCCACAGCCACGCCATCGGCCAGAGCTGGGGGTAGGGCGCGCTGGCCAGGTAAGACTCGATCTGTTTCATAGCCGTACGGGCAGTGGCACCATCAGGGTTGGCCAATTGTACGGCCAGCGCATGGGGATGCAGTGGCACGGGCGGCTGCGCGCGGACGGGTTGCGCACCGCAGAGCCATACCAGCCCGGCACCGGCGATTACGAACCGCCACCAGCGGTCCAGATGGTCTATACGTGCAAGGCAGCGCAGCGCACAACGCCAACGACCCGCTGAGAGGCGTTCGGAAAACCGCGAACCGAAAAGTGAACCCCGCCGGGCGTATCGGCGTTGTAACCGCCCACAGGGCGCGATGGCTATCGGGATTGGCGCGGCCCTCACCCGCCGCTGCAGTTTAGTCGCCCACGGCGACCTTCGGGCTATAAAACAAACATCGCCGGGCACCCCATAGTCCCCATGAATCGAGACGCGCCGGGATAAGCGCGGGGTCCGGTACAGCCTAGGAACAGTTACTCCACATTTATCCGCATTATCCGTGACGATATCATTCACGAAGCACCCACGCGCACTCGCTGCGGCGATAGAGACATTGCTGGCTGCAGCGATGCCGGTTCGCACTGAAAACCGAAAACCGAAAACGCTCCCTCCGCAAGCTTCGCGGCTGGTGCGGCCTATGACGCGGGTGATGTCAATGTCCATGCGTCCTCCCGCCGGGCCTGGCGTTTACGTAGCGAACCCATTGATTGGCCGGTCCGATGGTCTGATACCACGCTTTCAGGGTCCGCGCCAGGTCTTCCTCAGCCTGTGCAATCTGCCAGCGGTTCGCCAGCTCGTAGGCGCGCGTAAACATCGCGGCGGCCAGTTGGGGCTTGTGGGCCAGCAGATAGAGATTGCCCCGGCCGGTCAGGCTGTAGAAATCCTCCCCGGTCATGTGGGTGGCGCGGCCTAAATAAGCGCTGGCGGGGATCCGTATCGACGCCGGCAGGGCGGTTGCCATCACAGGCGGCACCTTGCACGGGGCGGACAGATCGGCAAAATCACGGGGCAGCGGGGGGTGACGGCGTAGGGCATCAACAATCTTCGCCCCCTGCACCTGTTGGGCAATAAACTGGTCGACGCGGCCGCCGGCGCCGGTGGTTTGCCGCCACCACCGCGCCGCCCGCGCGGGTACGGCGCACAGCGCCATAACCACGCAGCGAAGTGCCCTGCCGAGGGGCGATATGCCACTTGGTAAGTGATCCTTCGCCTCTTTGTGCCGCGGTTGACGCGCCCTGGTGAAGATCTTGCCGCTTGGGTTGCGGCTCCCCGGCGCTGCGGCAGGCGCTGGGCCAGCCCCCTGCCGCAGGCATTGTGCCTCGAGTTGCAGCGCTACGCCGGTGTACCGCATCGTGCAAACGTCGAACAAGCGCACCGCCTCGACCAGAGCGCGATCCGGTTGATTTCGCGCCAGAAAGCATTGCGCCCGTATCAGCAGCATCCATTGCACCAAGCCCGTATTGGCGGGCTGATTCAGGATGGTATAGCGGCAAATGCGGCCGACCAGACGATAACGCCCCGCGTGGAGCAGAGCGGGCAGCCAGATGGCGCGAAAGCGATTGATCTGGAGCCACTGTCGTCGCCGAAACATCCGCTTAAACATGGTGAATGCGCGGCGTTGCAGCCCGTGGCTTGGCGCCCTGGAGGATCGGCAGAGCTGGGCGAGCAGAGGCTCCTTCGGCAACGGCCCACCGCGGCCCCACCAGTACGGAATTTGAGCGAAACGCCGAAAATCCGGCAGCGTGGCGGGAAAAAGCCGACGCCGCTCCGGATGCCGCCAATTCCGCCGCCACGGAATGCGCGCCAACGCCGGCACCGGCGGGGGATGGACCATGGCCCACCGCTCCAGTCCCGTGCGGCTCCAATGGATCACTCCGATCAGCCAGATGATCCCGAGGCCACCCATCGTCAGAAACAAGGGGATCACCAGCGCTGCCAGTAGCTTTTCGGAACGTTTTAACCGCATGAACCGCGACCAGAACCTCCAGCCCCTGGGTACACGCAGGGGCTTCGCGCCGCCCAGCGGACCTGCCCGAATTTGCAACCGTCCACGGGTCTGCCGATTCCCATCGGGGCTAGCGGGATGGGCGCGGCCCTCACCCGGCGCTGCAGTTTAGTCGCCCCCGGCGCCCCCCTAAGCTATGAAACAAATGCCGCAGGTCGCCGCGGGCGACTCGCCCCGGTGAGATACCGCATAGCCGTCCCGACAGTCATCGGGAAAAGCGCGGGATCCGGCACCGCCCGTGAACGGCTACCCGAATTATAACGCGGCAACACGGCAGCGGTTTCGACGGCCACAGGCGAAGCGCAGAGTCGGGTCAGGGGGTATCAAGTAAACGGTGAGATTGACCCGGCCCCACGTCCGGGGTAGGCTCGGGCAACCGCATGGACACGAATGCCAATATAGGGAGCACGCCATGGCGTTGACAACTCTGACCATACGGGTCGCCAACCCAGGCAGTCTGGAAACCGCGGAACCCGTGGAACTGCTGGTGGATTCGGGGGCGATCTATTCCGTAGTGCCAGGCGCGGTTCTCGAACGACTGGGCATCAAGCCGTTGACCAACGAGCAATTCCGGCTTACGGATGGCAGCCAGATCTCCTGCCGAAAAGGGGTAGCCATCTTCAAATATCAGGACCGAATTGGTGGGGCGGATGTGATTTTCGGTGAACCGAATAACGGCCAACTCCTGGGCGCGTTCACGCTGGAGGCCCTGGGTCTGGTTCTCGACCCTCTGCGCCGGGAACTTAGACCACTGCCGATGGTGCTCTCGTGGTCAAGCCCCGCGGCGCCGTCGCGTTGACAGCTCTATCCGATAAATTCACACCATGAACCATAACCATTTGATGCTCTTTTATGCTGTGGCGCAACAGGGCAGCTTTAGCGCCGCAGCGGAGAAGCTGGCCATCAGCCAGCCGGCCGTCTCCATGCAGGTGGCGGAGTTGGAACGCAACCTGGGGGTGCGTCTGCTGGACCGTCTGCCCCGTGGAGTGCGCCTGACACAGGCCGGCCAGGCCCTGGCTGAATATGCGCAACGTATCGCCGCGCTGGAGCGAAGTGCCGACCAGGCGATGTACGACATCCGCCAAGTTCGCCAGGGCCGCTTGGCGGTGGGCTGTAGCACCACCATCGGTGCGTACGTTTTACCGGCTCTGCTGGCGCGCTTCAGCCAGACGCACCCCGGTATTCAGGTGGACGTGCGCATCGGCAACACGGCCCAAGTCCAGCAGGCGCTGCTCGATGGCGTATTGCATCTCGGCCTGACCGAGGGATTCGTCGAGCATGAACATCTGGCAGCCACGACCTTCCGCCATGACCAATTGATTGCGATTGCCCCGCCGGGGCACCCGCTGCGGCGTGAAAAAAGTGTTTCGTTGGAGCGTTTTGTCGGCCAGCGCCTGATCATGCGCGAAGCCGGTTCCGGCACCCGGGCGGTATTGGAACATGCCGCCGCCGCGCGGGGGGTGCCTATCCAACCGTTCTTGGAATTGGCGGGCACCGAGGTCATCAAGGCCATGGTGGCCCACGGCGTGGGCGTAGCCATCGTTTCCAGGCTGGCCGTGACGCAGGAGTTGACCGCGGGCCGCCTGATTGAAATCCCGCTGGTCGATTGCACTCTGCGCCGGCCCCTGCATCATGTCTGGGTCAAGCAGCGGCAACCGAGTCCGGCGGCGCTGGCCTTCCTGAAGCTCATTACCGAAGGCTGACCTGCGAAGAGCAACTTCCCGGTTTCAACCCCGGACCAGCCGGTGCTTCCTGGAGCCGTGTTGCGGGGGCGAACCTCGTAGGATGATGCGGTGATGTGGGGTCGGCAATGGATCCACCGCGCACAATGTTTGGGGCGGCTCTGCGCTGTCCAGGTCTTCGGGCCGTGCGCAGCGGTGATGGGGCATCACCGGCTACGGCCACCGCCGAAGCTGAATCGAAATCACGACGCACCCGGCATGCAGACGCGCATCCCGGAGCGCCGGGATAGCCGGCCCTGTTCCTATGGCCGCTGCGAACGTCACTGGGTTGCCAGTATGCGAACGGATTCCCATACACCCCGGTAACGCGCGAAGAGCCGCCAAAGCCGTCCTGCACCCGTGGATCCACCCCCGGCTGCAGCGATTCCGCAAAGAGGGTAACCGCGCGTTGAGCTGAGCCGCCGGGGGCGGGCGGTTGGTGGGGGCCGGTCTTTCCGGGAGCAGATTCGCATTCGGCGCGGGCTTGACAAGCCGCCCGCTTT
>JAJYFE010000050.1 GCA_021785435.1 Planctomycetota bacterium | reverse complement strand
CCGGGTGGCCGTTTAAGCCTAGCTAAGAAGGAACGCGGAAAGAAGCAGTAGTAGATCGAAGATCCGCCGTAGTAGGCACACTCCGATGTGGTGTCAGTGGCAGGCACACTCTCCCCATAGCTATCGGGATACCGTCGAACCGGCGGACCAGCCACGGCACTTCGGGCTGTGGGCAGGTGGCAGGTCTTCGACCTGCCGCTGGAGGGGGCCACGGAGCCCCGCCGGCGATTCAATGATTCATTCCGCGTTCCCACCTAGGCAGCACTTGCCAAACAATCTGGCCACGCCCGTCGCGAATAGCGTTAAGTTAAGGGTTGGCCGCATCGACCTCCGATGGATTCTCCACGTACCGACAGAGCTTTCAGTTCGGCTCCGGGCCGCATCATGTAGCTGTAGCCGTTCATGCCCCGGAAGGCCGTTCCCCACGCGACCAGGGGTGGCCCGCTCGAACCAGGGCTTGCACGGTTGGCACGACCTCGGAAAACAGGGCTGGCCATAAAGGGTCACCAAGGCTACAGATGATGACCACCCCCAGCCATCTGTTGATGCGCCAAAGCCCGTAGAATAGCATCCAGCACCTGGTCCAAGCGCGTGGCCACGTCATGGGCCAGGAAGCGCAGCACATGGTAGCCCTGCTCTTGAAGCAGGATATCCTTAGCGCCGATCGCGGCGATAAGCCTCGGCATCGGCCAGGCGTTGGTTACCATCTAATTCAATGGCCAGCCATGCCGCGGCATCAAGCAGGTCCACTTCCATCCGGCCCCAGCCATCCAAAGGGATTGGCAGCTCGCAGTTAAGCCGGAATCGGCCTGCGGTTTCGGGCAGGGTTTCCAGCTGACGGTTAGAAAGGCCTCGGTGGCGCTGCGGGTGCGTGCGGCGCCATCGGCCTCCGGTGGCGGCGGTACCGCGACGTGGACGAACCAATTGGCCAGGGGCGAATCCACGCCGTCCTGTACCAACCGGCGCACCTTGACCGCATAACGGTTCTTACAGTGGGGGACGACCGGCCGTGGCGCATTGGCTGGCCAGCTTGGCCGTCGCTGCCGGGATACATCAAGCTGGCGGCCACGGCGCTGGTAAAAGCACCGAGTAATACGAAGCCCGGCCCTGGGCTGGGCATCCAGCCTGCCTGGGGTTGCGACAACAGGCGGTTGGCTCGTCAGCCGCCCGGCTTTCACGTGGCCGCGGCGCGTTCGAAGGCGTCCGCTACGGTGTGGTAGACGTAGGCGTTTGGCGTGTGAGATTGCCAGAACCGCCGCGCGTCCAAACTCAGCGCATCGCTGATGGCCGCGGCTATGGCCGGACTGCGCGACATCCCCTGTTCGCAATGCACCACGATGGCGCCAACAGCGGCCTCGTACTTTCGGACAAACGCACAGATTTCATCCGCTTGAGTGGGTGTGATCGGCCTAACCTCTGGCGGTAGCTCAAAATTGGCCGACGGCTCGGCATCGTGAAACGCCAAGAACAGCACATCCCGTAGACCGCATTGTGGCTTGACCTTCGCCCGTGGCCTGCCGGGATCGCGGATAGAGATTACGACGTAATCTGTGCGAACCAGAAGGCCGCGTTCGATTTCTTCCCGGTCGCAGACACGAATTTCCATAGGCCCGCCCTAACATTTCACCGCAGAGGCGCCAAGGGCGCTGAGACGTCTTGGTAGTTGAGGACGACACGCTTGATGCCATGCCTGAGCACCGGCACATTGAAGTTCAGCAACAGACCCACCGTCCAGCCGCCGAGCTTCAAGTAGGTCAACAACTGGGCCTCATGGATGGGCTCAATCGTGCCAACGGACTTGAGTTCCACAACGACGGCTTTCTCAACCACAAAATCCAGTCGATAGCCGCAGTCCAAGGCCGTGCCTTTATAGACCACGGGAAGTGGAGCTTGGCACTGGAAGTTCCAGCCGTGGATATTCATTTCCTGGGTCAGGCACTCTTCATAGGCTGACTCCAGCAACCCTGGCCCCATGGTCCTGGGAACTTCAATCACCGCTCCAATGATGCTCGCCGTCAGTTCCTTCATAGGTAATATCTACTCGGCGCTCCCGGCGCCTCTGCGGTGATATCTTATCGCGCTCCCAGGCCCGGGAGTCCGAGCCGCGCCCGTAAGGAAGCGCGCCCCAACTGCGGTGATATATTACCGTGCCGCCAGACCCAGGAAGCCAACCCCCAGGCCAAATAGGAACGCATACCGACTGCGGCCGCCAGTTGGGAGCCTGCAAGGCTCGTTGCCAAGAGTCCCGATGGCCATCGGGATTCCTGAGAACCCACGGTAGGCAGCCAGAACGAAGCCCGACCCCGCCAGGGTCGAAGTACGCTGGTGTCACGGGCAGATCCAATGATCCATTGCCGCTGCGGCGTAGACTATACCCCGCACCGCGGACATTTATTGTCCGCGGCCCGGAAACTCACTGATTAGGATGTTCGGCAAACCGGATGTGGACGGCAACTGCGCGCGGCCTCTCATTGGCATTCCGACGTGTCATTTGCCGCGGACGGCGGCGACAAAGTCGGCCGGTATCGACACCCGCCTGCCTCAGCACACCATGCAAGGTCCCGGTTTTCAGCTCGCGGTGCATCGGCACGACGCACCCCCGCTCACCCTTGCGCATCACCACATGGCTGCCCCGCTGCCGCACGTTCGCAAACCCCGGTCGCTCCAGGGCACGCCCGCATTCCTGGCCACTCATTCGCGGGAGTTTAGGCAACGGCAACCTCGAACGTGGTTAGCAAGGCGTTAGCGGCGGAGGAAAGTGGGAACTCCTCGAGGTAAAGCGCGGTCGCTTCCTTAAGGTTCGCCAGCGCCTCGGCCACGGATTCGCCCTGGGTTGTAGTGCCCGTTTCGGGATTCAGGGCCACAAACCCTCCCTCGGGCGCAGGCGTTAATATCGCGGTCAGCACCATACCCTTATCATAGGGACGCCCACCAGCCGCTCAAGACGCTACTGAAAGGTCGCCTCGCTTTTGGCGGCAACGTTCAGCACCCCGCCCAGCGGGCCAGGGCTGGCAGGATAGTGCCATCGGCCCGCCGCCATTACCGGCCGAACCAGCCATGCTGCTAGCCGAATACGACCGCGATCGGCCGCAATGCCTCCATCAAATCCGCCACACCGCCATGCAGGCCACCGGCCAACACCTTGTGGTACGGCAGTTCCGGCAGGTTGGATGGATAAGGCGCCGGAGGTAACGCTTGCCATACTGGCTCACGCCGGGATTGTAAATTTCTCCGGCATGAAGAACCGCATTGGGCTTGCGCCCCGGCCAAAGCCGGCGATTACTCGCCGTGGGCGTCAGAGCAAATGCCCATTGTGATCGTGGCGGAATTATTCGTGCCGCCACAATAATCGCCGCCGCGGACAGTTATTGGCCGCGTAGGCATTCACCGCAGTCCCCCATGCCCTCCACGGGCGCTGGTGCAGCACGAAAATGGCGGCACCAGCGCGTAGATAGCCCCCGGCTCGCCGGGGGTGGTATCGCCCATGACGCCCCGACCACCCAGTTTCAAAGCAGAAATCGCCGAGGAACGCAGAGGTTTGTGGGCCACCAACTGACCGAAGGGCACGCCGGGCGATGCAGTAGCGGGGGCGGCGAACACAAGGCCACTGCGGCAGCGGTGTCGCGCCGCGGTCCCGTTGCCGGGGATGTCTCGGACCCGAAAGGGCGGGATGCGGCGACCTTGCGTCTGCAATCACGGTCGAACGGCTGGGCGGTGACATTGGACGCAAACGGCGGGACCGCGACCAGCGAAACTCCCGTGCTCACCTTCGCAAAAAGCTCGCTTGCACGTGTTGCAATACCGCCTGGTCAAGCGCACACGCAGAAAGATTTCCTCGCAAATTCGGCAGGGAACCCATGCGCCGTCATCCAAAATCCTTTTCTGGTCATCGCGGTTGCAGTCGAAAGTATCTGTGTCTATTGTCTTCACGCCCACGCGTTCTCCTTGAACAGATCGCCACCGCCAGCGATGATTGGCGAGCAAAGGACCGCCGTATGCTCACCCTTTCACCCCCCCAGGGCACCCACTTATTCCTGCGTCTAACAGTAGCTTGGCGAAATCCTTTCCATTAAAAAGCAACACTCCCGACTCCTCGGCTTTATCTACGCACTCCTTGGAAAATTCCTCGCAGGTCGAAACAACCCACATTATCCCCGCATAGCCATCGCTCGCCTTGCCCCGGTCCTCTGCATAATCCCTGACCTGTTCCACGGCCCATCCCGGTGTCATGCCACGGTGATGTTTGACCTGCACGTAAAGGATCGTCTTGATCGGCTCAAAGGTGGCGACGATATCTGCGTCGCCCTTTTTCTCCCGTTCATTCTTTGCGGGAGTGTCAACCCGCGTCGCACCACATCGTTGGAAATACCACTTCACCAGCCCTTCGAACTGGTCGGGGTTGAGTTTATCTTGAAGCAGGTGTAAGATCCGTGGGACTGCCTGCTCCACGATATTGCCGTGCAGGTCGAAGGGCCTGTTATTTTCGAATGCACTAATCGCGTGATCTACAGCGCCGTCCAAATCACTTATGTCCGCTGTCGTCTGGCGCATTTTCATGCGGGATGTCAGGTCGGAATCGCAGTAGCCATCCCGCGGTATGCCGACCTTGATTGGTTCCACCTTGCGTGTAAACCCCACGTCAAGGTACTTCTCGTCTTTTTCGCCGCGGTCGGGCTTCCCATCCGGCCCCACCCTCCAGAGGCAGGAGGTGTCGACGACCAGCCCGACGTTGGCCGATCTTTTGATCTCCGCGAGAACCTCGGGATCCATTTTGCCGATCGGCTGTGCGCGGTCCTCGCAGATGCGATACACGGAAAACTCCCCGTGGCCCGGAACCAGGACCTGGTCACCCTTTTTCATCTCGGCGAGGAACGCTATAAGGCTAAAGCGGCTCCTTGGCGGCTCGCCGCCCCAGTCTTTCTGCATGCGCTCGCGGAGGTATCCATCACGCGCCCTGCAGACACCGTCGATACAATCATCGTCGCCAAAATCAGAGAAGCCGATCGAAAGGTAACCGTGCTCCAGCAGCGGGCGGGAGACCTCGGCGCACCACGATATTCTGTGCAGCCACGTTGTCATAAGCGCTCCTTTTTCCCCGGAAAAATGATGTGGCCAAATGCACGCCGGGGAATACGTGCATCCTCACGAGTTGTTCCGATTACGGTATCAAAGATACCTCCACGTCCGATGATCGGCAACCGGTAACGCGCCGGCGCGGAAGCCACGACAGGCCACGATATTCGCCGCCGCGGACAGTTATTGTCCGCGTAGGCATTCACCGCAGTCCCCCATGTCCGCCACGGGCGCCCGCGCAGCATGAAAATGGGCGCCATCTCTGCGTACATAGCCCCCGGCTCTGCCGGGGGTGGAGCTCCCGACCGCGCCTCCCCCCATTTCGAAAGCAGAGATCGCCGAGGAACGCAGAGGTTTGTGGGCCACAAACTGACAGAAGGGCACGCCGGGCGATGCACTAGCGGCGATAGCCGCCCTGTCGCCGGCCGCATCGCCGACGCGGTGTTTCATGGCGGCGTCGAACCTGCACCCTTCGCGCTCCAGCACCCCTCGCGCCAGTCCCCGACCCGGCGGGCGACGTCGCGTTGGAGATGCAGTCTCTGTGACGGTGGCGCACAAGGCCCACGGCCAAGGCGAGCCCCAAAACCCCGGGCGCAACAGATCCCCACGCGGTGTATACCATCCGCGCCTCCTCGGATTGAGCGCCGATTACCGCCAACGGGCGACAGCCTTATTCCGTTCCGGTTCCGCGGCAGGCCGGGCAGGGTACCTTCCGGTCGCCATCGCAGTTGTGGCACGGCTTAGGCTTGCCATCCACGTAAGTTTTCCCAGATCCGCGGCACACCGGGCAGTCGATGGTCTTGCGTCCCCAGCACGTCTTGCACGATCCCATGATGCTCTCCTTTTCCCCGCAAAAAAGATGTGGCCAAATGCACGCCGGGGAAAACATGCATTTCCACGGACTACGCGAAATCGAGTTTCAGAATATCTACAACGGTCACAACCATAACATCGCCTGCGGCAAAACGCAAAGGCCGTGCGCTAATATTCCGTTAAACTGAAGGTCCGCCCGCTCCGCGAGCACCCGTCGAACGGCAGCATGTGTGGCAGCCGCCACTTCGATGCTCACACCGGCCCACGTCGCCGTCCTGTATCCCCGCCTCCAAACCGTCCCCCTAAAAGGCAACAAAAGCCAACCAATAAAACGGAGTCGTCTTTTCGTTTGCTTTGTTATCTTCTGTAAATCCTTCCGTTGACAGGTACGCCCACCATTTCCGCCAGCGCCCGCGGCCCGCTGGCCCGCTTCGCTTTCATCATCGCCAATAAAATAACCCCCGCCGCTTCCGCGTCCGCCAACGCATGATGGTGCACAAACTTATGGCCGGCATGGGCGGCCACGGTTGGCAGCTGGTAATTTGGCAACCGCGGCCAAATGCGCTGCGCCAACCGATACGTGCACAGGTAATCGAAGGCCGGGACCGCCAGGCCAAAATGTTTGGCCGTGCCGCGCAGCTTACGCATGTCAAAGTGCGCATTATGGGCGACCACAATATCCGCTGCGGCCAAGCGGGCGAAAAGCTCCGGCGCAATCGCCGGAAATTCCGGCTTGCCGTAAACATCCGTGTGCCGGATGCCGTGGACATCGCTTACCCAGTCGGGCCGGAAGAAGCCGAAACCCTTCGGCGGCCGGATAAGCCAATACCGCGACTCGGCCAGGCGGCCATCCTCAAACATCGCGATCCCCGCGGCACAAATACTTTCATCGGCGGCGTTGGCGGTTTCAAAATCAATCGCAACAAATTTCATCATGATCATTCACCGCGGAGTCGCAGAGGACGCCGAGGGCTCCACGTAGTTGAGAACGACACGCTTGATGCCATGCCTGAGCACCGGCACATTGAAGTTCACCAACCGGCCCACTGACCAACCGCCCAGTTTCAGATATGTCAGCAGCTGTGCTTCGTGGATAGGCTCGATCACGCTGATGGCTTTGAGCTCCAGTACCACAGCTTTCTCGACCACGAAGTCCAGACGGTAGCCGCAATCCAGCGTCACCCCTTTATAAACCACGGGAAGTGGTGGCTGGCGTTGGAACTTCAGGCCCTGAATCCTCATTTCCTGCGACAGACATTCTTCATACGCTGATTCCAATAGCCCTGGACCAATGGTTCTGTGAACCTCAATCGCTGCACCGATAATTGTCGCCGTTAGTTCCTTCATGGTTTCTCCTCTGCGTGTTCGGCGCCGCCGCCATGCATGTTAACGTCAATGGCGGCAAAGCTCAGCACGGTCATTCACCGCGGAGGCGCAGAGAACGCTGAAAGATTTCACAAGGAGGCCTCAAGATAGCACCTGCCTCACGTGGCTTTCCTATTTCACCGTACCCATGCGTCCCTCCCGGTGCGCCATAATAGAAGGTTCTCCGCATAACCTGGCGCCAACGTTTCCTCTGCGTCCTCTGCGCCTCCGCGGTGAATATCACCCCCGTGCGAAGCCGAAATTACCGCCTTTGCCTTGGCGCTTGGCCCGGCTTTCCTGTTCCAAGGCGGCCAACAACTCGTGATGCGTCGCCGCATGACCATCGCCGCCGAGGTAGAACATCGCCTGGCGCACCGTATGGAAATCGCCGGGGGCCAGGTCGGCGATATTGGTCAGGCGGCGCTTCTCATGTTCATCCAGCGGCTGCTTGCAGAGTTCCGCGAGCATCCGTTCGTAAAACGCCACCTTGCCCGCGGCATCCAGATAATCGAATTCCAGTTTGAACGTGAAGCGCCGAATGGTCGCCGGGTCCAGCGTCTCAGCGGAATTGGTGGCACACACCAGCACGCCTCTGAAATGTTCCATCGCGTGGAGCAACTCGTTGACCTGCGTGACTTCCCAGCTACGGTCGGCGAACTGGCGCGAACGGAACATGCCATCGGCCTCATCGATGAACAAAATCGCCTTATCGGCCGCGGCGGCGCGAAACGCCTCGCGGATATTCTCTTCCGTGCCACCGACATATCTGCTTAGCAGATCACCGGCCATCGCGGTCTGCACCGGGCATTCCAACTCCCGGCCCAGGAATTTCACGAACTCTGTTTTCCCCGTACCCGGCGGCCCGGAAAGTAACAGCGTCAGGCGCGCGGCGTCAAGGCTGTTGCCAGCGCCTGCCGCCATGGATTTCTCTTGCCACTGGCGGAATTGACGCACGGCTTGCAATATGCGTTCCGGTGAGACCCGGCTGCGGACCGTCAGTCCCGCCAGCGAATAACATCCAGACAGCTGCGCCGCAGCACCCTCCGGGGCAATGCCCATCAACTCGCAGTGCGCTCTCAACAGTCGCTCCAGCGCTACCACGGCGACGGGCTGCGCAGGGGAGTCATCGCCACGCAGACGGCGGTAGTTGCGTAGAGCCAAATCCACGCCACCGGCGCTCACCGGGAAGCGCCGGGCCAGGCTGCCAACCATTCCATCGTCGAGAACCTCCTGCAGCCGATACCGGCTGCGCAGATTCTGCCAAACCTGACAGCGTTGCTGCTGTGACAGTGGCTTGAACTGGATGGAATAATCGAACCGGCGGCGCGAGGACAACGCCAGGCGGCCAGGCGGCGCGTTGGTGATCCAGATGCAGGGGGTTTTCAGCTGATCCAGGATGGTATTGAGGGTATCCTTTTTGCCCGTGTGGCCCTCTGGGTGTTCCGAAAGTAGTTCGGTAAGAGTGCTGCCGGAGCCGCCGAGCATTTCGTCGGCCTCGTCAATCAGGATTAGGCTGCGGTCACGATTGACCTGGCCGTCACATATACGCAGGGCAGCGAAGCGCGGCCACGGGCCGCCGGAGCCGCTTTCGAATTCCGCCGATACGCGGATGCGATACAAGTCCAAGCCAAGCTCCACGGCCAGCGAATGGGCGAAGGACGTTTTGCCAGTACCGGGAGCGCCGTAGAATAACAGGTTCAGGCCGCGATCGGGATCACGACGGCCGATCAGGTCCTTGAGCAATTCGCCGTGCTGCTCGCTAAGTGTGCCATGCATGGCCCACGGCAGAGCCGGTTCGCTGCGACGGGTGAAATACTTGGACGCCAGTGGCTCAGCCGATAAGCCGACAAGGAACGGCTCCAACTCAGGCCGGAAGTCAAGATCGCCATCGAGGCAACCCAGACTTCGCAGGCGTCCCGTTTCGTAGAAGTATTTGGCGATGAAGGCCCGTGGAAGGCCGAGTATCTGCGCCATAAGGCAGATTCGCTGGAACGGCCCCCGACCTGTGCGCCTCCGGCCGATGGCGGTCCAGTCCCAGAGGCCGGCATGGCGGACATACGCAAGGAGCAGCAGATCCGATTCGCATTCAACCAGTCCGAAGAGCCGAGCCATTTCTTCGAAGCGCTGGCGCAGCACATCCTGGCCTTTAGTCTGAGCCGCCGCGTTGTCCCATTGCTCACGCTGTTGGGTCAGGGCGGCGAGCAGCGCTTTTTTCAACGGCCGGTGGGTTCGCCGGTCGCTCCACAGGTCTGACAAAACCTCGGGCGCCGTATCGTTACCCGATGCCTCCAGCATCGTTTTGGTGGTGTCCCGCAGACCCTCAAGCGAACCGGATCGGCGCGCCAGGTCCACCGCGGCTTTATCGCCAAGGATCTGCACAATGAAATCAAAGAAATCGCCGTCTTCGAGCGAGCCTTCCTCCTGTTCGAGAAAATTCAAGACAAACCGAAGCGTCTTGGCGCACAGATACGGGTTGTCGCGAATCCGTGTGAAGTCCACTCGATGATTGTCCGTTGTTGAAGCCACAGCTTTTTCCACGGCTTTCTGCGGCAACCCGGATGGTCCAGATTGGCTACGCATGATTCTGCTCCTTAATGTGCGTACGCAATCGCAAGCACCTTCACCTTGTAGGCGTAGTTCACCCTCAGGTCCTCCGGCTTGCAGCCGGCTTCATGTTCGGCGAAGTCCACGAGCCGCTTGTCGGTAGGGTCTACGTAAATGCCGTTGTCCGTGGGCAGGCCGCTTTCGGCATCGAACACGGTGTAGATATCGCAGTAAGCCTCCGCGTTGGCCGCAATCGGCTTGGTCACGGCAATGGTGGCCTGGTCAACCTTTTCGTGCAGCTTATTGAACACCGTTACCCTGAACTTCAATGCCGTGATCGTTTTGCCGCTGGTGTTTTTCACCAGGTAGAATCGCCACGCCAGGGTGCGATTCGGCGGGCTGGCGTACATGCGCACGACCTCGATGGCCGCATTCTTCTTTGCCCGCTTCGCGGCCTGGGACGCCTCATAATGCCCCCACGAAAACACGCCGGCCGCCACCAGCACAATGCCCAGGGCCACCGCGGCCAAGACAAAGATGCCCAACAACTTCAACACAACTCCAAGGAACGATTTCATGGCTTTTCCCTTTCTCTTAAAAAGCCCCTGTCCGGCACACCCGAACCTTCAATGTGGATATAGTTATCACGCGGCGCGGACAGTTATTGTCCGCGCCGAACGTGCTTCGAAATCGGAAGTGAAGTCGTGGACTATAGCGATTCCCAAAAATAAACCACATATTATTTTTTGGGGGCGGCCATCCTGGCCGGCTGTCGGGCTGCAAGCCCGACCCCCAATGTGCGGTTTATTCTTGGCAACCGCTCTAATCGGCGTTTTTTTTCGGGTTTTTCGCCGCCCTGCTTCGGCAGGATTTCCGCGTCACCTTGAAAGGACGCTATCCAGGGGATCAGGTCGATGAGATTCGTGACTTTGCCAGACAAAATGCCCTCTTCGGGGCCAACGGCCTTGTACGTGAAACCGGGCGGCCAGACTTGCTCATTGGCGATGCTCGCGGCGTAACCGGTCAGCCGCACCCGCACCCGCTGCGGTTCGCCGCCGACCATGATGCCCAGACTGTCTCTAAAGTATTCCGCCGCATTGAATCGCCGCGGGCTGTAAGGATCCTCGGAGACGGTCAAAGCCCGGATTCGCGCCAACTTAAAGATCGGCCAATGTTCGGTCAGGTGGTCGTAACCTACCACGTACCAAGCGCCTTGATAATTGCGCAGATAGTAAGGATCAAAGCGGCGCTGCGTCTCCTGGTCCTTGCCCGGCACGTAATAGGTCATATCCACTGAAAACCGCCTGGCAATGGCCTGGTGCAAACGCTCAAACCAATCTGCTCCCTTGGATAATACCGGCGCGGGTACGAATTCCACTTGGCCTTGCGCTCGGCGGATTTCATCCCGCTGGCTTTCCGGCAAGGCGTCCAGCAGTTTGGCCAGGAGGCTGCCCAGGCGCTGCGCGATCGACTCCGGCAAAACCGGCCGGATCGCCTGTACCGCCGTCGCCAACGCCCGCATTTCGTGCTCATCAAGATGCACGTTGGGCACGACCCAATTGGGATGCGTGTATTTGTACGTCCGCTCCGCACGGTCGTATTCGATTGGCGCGCCCAGATCATCGCGCATCAATTCAATGAGGCGCCGCAGGGTGCGTTCATCGATTTCGGCACGCAGGCCGTCCAAAAGGGACTGTTTCGTGCAGGGCCGCCCGCAGCGGATTTGTTCCCGCAGTTGGTGATCGATTTCCACGATCTTCCACAGCCGTGAGCGAAATTTGCTATACGGTTTTCTGCCCATCGGCGGTCATTATCCTCCACCGCGCCGCCGTCGCAACGTCCCCCTTGTGCACGGCAATGAACGGGTTCGTGCCGCGGCCCCACAGCTCTCTGGCGCCGGCACGGTGCAACACGCCAGTGATCAGGGGATTAACGGGCTTAGCTGCGGCTACGGGACCGTTTGCGGCTTGCCGTCGCCGCCGCCGATGCGCCGGACGGATTTGCCGGATGCGGTGGCCCCCGGCTCACGGTAGGCCGTCCTTTTGATGGCGATCAGCCGTCCCTGCGGAGGCGCAGTCAGGCTGATCCGATGTGGTTTTCACCCTCCAGGATAGGCGGTCGTTGGTTCGTTCCCAATGGCATCCCCAATGGCATCTCACGGCGGGTTTTTGGGGGGTCTGTCCAACGGGCCGCGGGATGACAGAAATGCCCGCATCGTAAAGCCGGTGCGCGGTAGACCGCGGGAGGCGGCAGCATTCAACGGGGATAGCGGCGGTTCTGCCTCAGCCCTGTGCGCTCTCGCGTTCTGCCCTCTCCTGATCGGTTTACCCGCGGGGCCAACTGGGGGACTAGGATTCGAACCTAGACAAACAGATCCAGAGTCTGTTGTAATATCAGCGCAAACATCGACACAACAAGCACTTACAAGTTTAACGCCGGCCCGTGGGCAATTAGAGGGCAAAATCGATCCCGATCTGGCGGAGCTGGGGAAACTGTGGGGATTCCTGCCCCCCATGGTGCGGAAGGCCATGGTTTCGATGGCTCAGGCATCGGTTCATATGCCAAAGCAATAGATACACGCATATGCCGCTATTTCAATATGCCGACAAGCCGATTGATTCATCCGCATGCCATGCGTTCGCCCCCTTGCATATTTGTGTTCCATGGGATACAATTAAGCGGTGGTTGAGATACGCCAGGCTAACCGGTATGCCAAATGGTTCGGCGCCTTGCGCGACCGGCAGGCCCGGGCGCGTATTGATGTCCGCGTCCGGCGATTGTCGTTGGGCAACCCCGGCGATGCAAGGCCGGTCGGCCAAGGCGTATCGGAATTGCGGATTGATTACGGCCCCGGTTATCGGGTTTACTTCGTACGGCGCGGTGAATCGGTCGTAATCCTGCTCGCCGGCGGTGATAAACACTCCCAAGAGCGGGATATCCAAGCGGCGATTGACCTGGCCCGCGATGTGTAGGAGGCCGCCATGGGCAAAATAAAAACATACCGCTGGGATGCGGCGGACCACCTTAAAACCGATGCCGATATAGCCGCCTACCTCGATGCGGCGCTGCAGGATGGCGATCCGGCGGTCATCACCGCCGCCCTGGGCGATATCGCCCGCGCCCCCGGCATGACGCGCATCGCCCGCCAAACCGGCCTGGGCCGCGAAAGCCTTTATAAAGCCCTTAGTCCCGACGGCCGCCCGGAATTCGTAACCGTGGCCAAGGTCCTCCGGGCTATAGGCTTAACACTTCACGCTACGCTAAGCGCCCCCGCCCCGTAAGCCCGGACGCTTCCGATAACCCAAGCGGCCCTGTAAAAAACGCGAAACGCCGTTGCCATCCACCGCCGCGCGCAAGACAGTACAACAAGTCGGCAATAAAGTACAACTTCACCCCTGGCAGCGCGCGCAAAAGCCAATAAAACGCTACAAACGCGGCGCCAGCGCCACCAGGCGTGGCCCCCGCGCGGCCCTGAAAACGCCGATCTGCGCGGTCGGGGGCGCCGCTGTCGGCTAATGAGTCGCAGAGGCCGGAGATGCGCGGCGCGTGCGTGCCGCCCCCGGCTAGGGCAAACATATGGAGATATGTATATGTTGACGATTACGCCCCCTACCCCACAGCGTGTCGGGCTGCTGACAGCGGCTGAAACGCGCGAATACCTATGCGTGTCTACAAGACAGCTGCAGCGCCTGATTGCTAGCGGCGAGCTGCCATGTCGGCGAATGGGCCGACGGCTTCGGTTCAGCCTGGACGACCTGCAAAAATATTTCCAGCGGCTGCCGCCAGCCGGCGCGCCCTGGCGCGGCCCCGCGGGCGAGCGCGACCAGACCGGGCGGTTCGCCCAGCCCGCCGGAAAGGCGGTGCGTCGTGATACATGATATGGATATAGGTGGATGCGTTCCCGGCGAGGACACGCCCCCGGAATGCCACCTCGACGACGCCGCCGAGGCCGCCGCGCGGGATGGCCGCGACGCTGCTCCCGGCAATGGCCGCGTGGAGTCCGCCGCCGAGTCCGCGCCGCGCGATCCGCCCGCGTTCCCAGCCTCCGAGGAGGATCTGCTGGTGTGCGTGGTGCAAGACCCCGCGATCATGCCGGCGCTGCTGGCCGCGGGCGTGGACGTGGATGCCTACACCTCCACCGACGCGCGGCTGCTCTGGCCGGTGCTCCGCGACGTCTACCGGCGGGACACCGCCCTGGCCCACAGCGCCATCATCGACGAGCTCCAGCGCCGGCGGATAGCCACGCCCGACCTGGACGCATGGCTGCGGAAAGCCGAGGGCGCGTTTCTGGTGCGCAGCGAACTGCCGAAGGCGCTGGGCCGGGTGCAGGAGGCGCGGCGTCTGCGGGCCATCATCAGCCAGGCCAGCCGGATCGTGGATGGGGCCTACGCCAAAAACCGCGAATCCGAGTTGGCGCCCCTGATCGCGCGGCTGGCCGCCATCGGAGAAGCCGGGGCGGCCGCGAATCCGGAAACCGCATCAACACCGACTGCCGCGCTAACATGCCTGGCTTCGGTCGAGCCGGAGCCGGTGCGGTGGCTATGGGAGAATGTATTCCCGCGAGGCATGGTATCCCTTCTATGCGGCGATCCGGGCTTGGGCAAATCCCACCTGACGTTGGACTTAGCCGCACGTATTTCCGTTGGCGCGGCCATGCCCAATGGATCGCCCGGCGTCAACGGCGAGGTCGTCCTCATGTCAGCCGAGGACGCCATGGCACAGACGGTCGTGCCGCGCCTCGTGGCCGCTGGAGCCGATCGCTCCAGGATTCACCACCTCGACGGTCAGCGAGTCAAGGCCGAGGACGGCACCACCCAGGTCATCCCGATCAATCTGGATAACGTCCGTATCATCGACAACGCCTGCGAACAACACCACCCGGCGGCCATCTTTATTGACCCGGTTTCCAGTTACATGGGCGAGGCGGACTCGCACAAGAACGCCGACGTGCGAGGTCTGCTGCGTCCCCTAAGCGATCTTGCCACACAACACGATTGCGCCGTCATTTTGATTTCACATTTAACAAAATCTCCCGGCACGAAGGCCGCGTATCGCGCGATAGGCTCTTTAGCCTTCATGGCCCTGGCCCGATCGGCTTGGATCGTCGTGGATGATCCCAAGGTCAAAGAGGATCGACTCCTTGCCTGTGTCAAATCCAATATCGGCCCGTCGAATCGTGGGTGGCGCTTTCGCCGGCTGGTGGATGGCCGCATCCAGTGGGATGCAGAAGGTATCGAGATCACCGCAGCCGAGGCGCTGCAACGATCCGAGAGCGCCAGGGCGGACGGAGAACCCGAACGCGGGCCGCTCCCGCTCAAGCGGGAGGCCTGCGTTACCTGGCTCCGGCAACAACTCGTAGGCGGTCCCAAGCTAACCGCGCGGGTGCTGGCCGCGGGCGAGCTGGCTGGGTACAAACCTCAAACATTCAAGGATGCTCGTAAGGCCTTGGGCGTGGATAGCTTCCAAAAGAGCATACCCGGGCCGTGGTGGATGAGACTCCCCCCGTCAAGTCCAGAGGAGGCGGAGACCTCCATACCCAAAACTACCTCCTCTGGCTCTTCTGGCGGCCAATTGTGCGTTTTCGATGCTCCAGGGGTGCCAGAGGATGGAGTTTTGGGACGTATAGGATCGGCCTCTGTCGCCACCCCACCGGTGCAGGCCGCACCACCGCCTCCGGAGCCGGCATACGACGCCCCAGACGACCCGCCGCGCGGCCCGTCCCGGGGGATGCCCACCGCCCGGATCAGGCTGCGCGATGCCACCCCGGTATCGCGGTATCCGGTATCGCTACCGCCCAAAATCGAAGAAATACGAGGTAGTGATACCGATACCAGTGATACCACCCCACCGGCGCAGGCCGCACCACCGCCCCTAGAGCAGGATTGGGACAGCTCGGACGCCCCGCCGCCAAATATAGAAGTGGAGGCCGCCGAGTCCTGCCTGGCTGGCCCGGAGGGCGACGCATGACTATCGCGGATTCCATTAAAACCATCGCCGAGCGCGGCGTAGTGCTATCCCTTGGCCAGGAGCCTGGAACGGTGCATTGCCAGTGCAGCGTAGGGTTTAAACCAACACCGCAGTTGTTGGCATGGATAGAACGGCACAAGCCGGCGATTTTAGCCGAACTGCGTCGTCAAGCGCCCCTTATGTCCCATGATCGCCGTAAGGTCGCCGTGGCAGCCTTAGCTAAGGTGGAGCTGGATGCCCCTACCCGCGCCAAGGTCCTGGCTGACGCCGAGCGGCAAGAGCGCGCTTGGGCATTTCTTGTCCGGGACCACGGTTATCCGCCGGGCTGGTTCTTCCTAACCCACACGGATTCTTGGTTGCAGCTTCATCATGGCAAAACTATCGCTACGGAAGGCCCCGGCGACACTATCACCCACTGGTGGATTTGTGACGCGCCGCTGGAACCCGGCGACACGGCGACAGTGCCAGTTGCCCCCAAAATGGCTGGAAATGAAGCAAGTGTCGCCACCAATAAACCAAAACAAGGGAGTCTACTGCCATGACGACAATTGACGCGGAAATTAGCGGCTATCTGTGGCCGCTGGAGCCTGCGGAAAAACAGCTGCTGGAAAATTCCATTCGACGCGATGGATGTCTGGACCCTCTGCGCGTGTGGAACGGCATACTGTTGGACGGACATCACCGTCTGGAAATATGCCGGCGCCTACAAATTCCCTATCGGACGGTAAGCGTCGAGCACATTCAAAATCGCGACGAGGCCCTTCTGTGGGTCTCTGCCAACCAGCGTGGACGGCGCAACCTTCCCGATGCCCGACGTTGCGAACTGGTGCTCCGGGACCAGGCGGTTGAGCAACGTCTGGCCAAAGAACGGCAAAAGACAAGCACTGGTGGATCGAAACCCCAGCTTAGGGCAAAATTGCCCGAAGCTGGAAAGGGCCGAGCCCGCGACGTTCTTGCCAGCCGGGCCGGGGTATCCTCTCGTACTTTCGAGAAAGCGGCCCGAATCTTTAAAATGGCGAAACCGGAAATTCAACATGCGGTTCGGCGCGGCGAACTTTCGATTGACGGTGGATATAAAAAGGCCTTCGGGACGCACGTGTCGCACAACTCGGGGGAAAATCAGTGGCACACCCCGCCGGAGTTCATCGAGGCGGCCCGGCGGGCCATGGGCAGCATAGACTTAGATCCGGCATCCTCCGCAAAAGCCAACGAAATCGTAAAGGCGACCAGGTTTTTCACCGCCGAGCAAGATGGTTTAAAAAATAAATGGGACGCGGATAGTGTTTTTTTAAATCCGCCCTATTCCCAGCCCGCCGTGTCGCAATTCGCAGAACGGGTAGCGGCGGCGTTTGAAAGCGGCGAGATCAAGCAAGCCGTTGTCCTGGTGAACAACTGCACTGAAACCTGGTGGTTTCAGCGGATGGCCCATGTCGCGTCCGTAATCTGTTTTCCCCGCGGGCGGCTTAAATTCCTGGATGTCCATGGCCATCCGGGCGCGCCACTGCAGGGACAGGCAGTGTTATATTTTGGGGAACACACTGAAAAATTTATCCATGAGTTTTCGGGGTTTGGGTTCGTGGCGAGGATCGCGAAATGAGTGGCGGCACAAGCCTCGGCTCGCTTCAGCCCGCCTGGGATCGGTTGCCCGAACCGGTGCGAGCAGCTTTTGCAACCGCGATTGTGGCCACAGCGGGCCTACGGCCCGGCCCGGCAGCGACGCAGGTACGGCATCGGCGGTTTGACGACCGCGAGATTGAGCGGCTGCGGGCAAAACTCGCCTCGGAAATCGTCGCCAGCCCAACCGCGCCGAACCGCGTCTTGTCGGGACGGCTTGGGCTTGCGGCTTCAACTTACAAGCACCTGGGGTTGCACCATTTTGCCCGGCAGGTTTTGCAACGGATGGCAGCCGAACCGCGATCCGCGATAGCCGGTTACGGCGGCGCATCTGCTGCCGAGGGAACCGGCGGTCCCGACAGCTGACCTGGCTTTTGGCCGTTTTGGCCACCGGCAGCGCGCTGAAACGCCAGCAAAACGCTGGTTTTCCGGCCTGGAATTGGCCACCGATTGGCCGGCCGCCCAATTTAGGACGAGAACGTGACGCCCAGCTGGCGGTGTGGCACAGGGCCTGCCGCCGGCTGGGATTTTAGGAGGAGTTTCTTTATGCCGCCACGCGAAACTGGCTTACTTTCGGATGTTCCGCCGCCACCGGCTCCCGCGATGGCTCCGCCGTCAACTGATCTTGCGTTGGCCACCCAGCTTGCTCAAGCCGCCGAACAGCGGGCCGTCGCACACTACAAGAGTCTGGTCGCGGGCTACTATTCCGCGATTCTGAAAATGGCCAACGGCGGTCAGCCTGACGCTGACGAAACCGCTCGGTTTCAACGGGCACTTCACTTACTGCGAAAGTCGCCGCAGGCCATCGAACAGGACTTGCGTGAGGCAAGGCGAATCCTCGCCGCAAAAGCGTGGCTCACTTCGCACAGCGAATCAGACACCAGGCGCGAAATCGGCATCGTGGCCCAGAAAATCGCCGGCTACGACGGCGAAATTCGGGACGCAATCTCTCGCGTCCGCAGTAAGGCCGCGCCGGCTCATGCGCGGCTGGCCGAGCTGCAACGTCTTGAATTTTCGTTTCCGACCAACCAGGCGCAGGCTCGCGGCTGGGACCACTACATTGAAGGCCGATTCGAGCCCGACCCGCAAGTTTTGGATCGCATCAGGGGTGCGATGTGACGGAAACAGAGCGCCAACTTTTCAGCATTAGCCTCCACGAAGCCAGCCACGCCACCACAGCCTTGTCCTTAGGCCTACCCGTCACATATGTAGATATGTCCATCCTTGGCGGGGCCGTGGCGGGCCAAACTTACATCCGGTTTCCGGTAGGCACGGGCCGTTGCCACCGGGTTGCCGTTTATGTGGCTGGCGTCACTGGTGCGAACTTGTTTGCCGATTTTAAGTTGGTCATACCGGATAACACCGCGGCCCCATTTACACCGCGAACAGCAGCCGCGCGCCGCGAGGCGCGGGCCGTTGAGCGGTTTCGATTCGGTCAGCTCGCCTCGGAGAGCGGCTCCGACTGGAGCGGCGATCTTGGCGCGATCAGGGCTGTCTTATCCAGCTGCCAACATCCAAACCGCATATTCGCGCGTGCCGAAGATATCGCACGCCGCTGCCTGGATCGCAATGAACGGCTGGTTCGCACGATTGCCCAACAACTACTCTTCGACGGCCGGCTTTCCGGCGGCACATTGGCCCGGCTGGCCAAGGATATAACTACATATGAACATATGTAAATCAAGCCTAGGTTCTTTTTCGCGATTGGAAAAGATGCGGTTAACGGGTTGCGATTTTCGGCTAAATGTTGGGTTTTGAAACTGATGATGATGATGAGGAAGCGCGGCGTAACAACCGCATGAACATTGACGATAACGGTAGCGAGGCCTACTCATGGGAACCCACAAACTTAAGCGTAATGATGACCTACGCCGCGCCGGCGAAATTCTATCAGTGGCCGACGTAACGATCCGGCGTTGGGCCGCGGAAGGCGCGCCGCATGAACGCCGCAGGGGCCAGTTGTTTTTCAACGTTGCCGAACTGGCAAGCTGGAAAACCCGCCGCGATACTGTCAGCGGAAGCGACCCCCTGCCGGACACCCCGTCGATCACGCGGTGGCGCGCGAGAAAAGAACGCGCGTTGTGTTTGCGATACGAGCTTGAATTGCGGGCGCTCAACCGATCCACGATGCTAGTCAAGGATCACACACGCTGTCTGTACGCCCATGCGAACTGTGTCCGCGCGGCGCTGATCGCGCTGCCGTACGAGGCCAGTTTTCTGCTGGGCAAAACCGAGCTTGAAATTCGCACCGCGCTGGAGGCTTGGGGTGACGGCGTTTTAAAAACTTTGCGGGGTATGAGAAAAGGCGACGACGGTGAGCCGCCGGACTGGAAGGAAGAGCGGCTTGCAAGCGAGAACGAAGGGGTACGGCATGGCGACGAGACCGCCAGCGCTACAGATTGAGCGCGTCCAGCTGGACACGCTTCACCTTGATCCGGCGAACGCCCGCGCCCACGGCGAACGCAACCTGGCGGCAATCCGAAACAGCCTGGAGCGGTTCGGGCAGCAGAAGCCCATCGTGGTGGACGCCAAGGGCGGGGTGGTGGCCGGCAACGGCACACTGGAGGCCGCGCGCCAGCTGGGATGGAAAACCATCAGCGTGGTGCGGACAAGCCTTGCCGGACAGGAGCGGGTGGCTTTTGCGATTGCCGACAACCGCAGCGCCGAACTAGCCGCATGGGACCCCGACAATCTTGAAGCGGCGTTGTCCACGCTTGATGCCGATCTGCGTGAACTGGTGGACATAAACGACGAAGAGCTGCGGCGAATCGCGGAAGCGCCGCCGCCGTCGGACGAACTGGGCGACGGCGATAACGGCGACGCCGAAGACCACGCCGGCGCGTTGGCCGAATCTTTTGGCGCGCCGCCGTTCAGCATTCTTGACGCCCGGCAAGGCTGGTGGCAGCGTCGTAAGTCCGGCTGGATTGGCCTTGGCATTCAGAGTGAGCTTGGCCGCGGCTGCAACGCCCTGGACTTTTCCTCAGCCGCCCAGCGCTTCGGCTTCAAGCGTGGCGACCGGCCTGGCCTGATGATGCACGGCCAAGACTCGCTGAACCGCCTCCTGCGGGGCCGCAACCGCGCGGCTGCCGTGCCCGGCGGCAATGTCGGGAAAAATTCGTGCTGGCTCGGCAGCGATTCTAAGCCCGCTGTGGAAACCGGCCTTAGCGGCACTTCGATTTTCGATCCCGTGCTTTGCGAGCTGGTCTACCGCTGGTTTTGCCCGCCCGGCGGCCTGGTGGTTGATCCATTTGCCGGCGGCTCTGTTAGGGGCATCGTGGCCGCCCGCCTGGGCCGTCACTACACCGGCATCGACTTGCGGGAAGAGCAGGTGGCGGCCAACGAAAAACAGGCCGCGACAATCTGCCGCTCCGGCATCATGCCGCGCTGGCTTGTCGGCGATAGCCGCGATGTTGCCACCCTTGCGCTGGGTAAATACGATCTACTGTTTTCGTGCCCGCCCTACGGCTCTCTTGAAGTCTACGGAGACGATCCGCGCGATTTGTCAAACATGAGCTGGCCGGCGTTCTGCAAAGCCTACCGCGCGATAATCCTGGCGTCGGCCCAACTACTCAAGCCTGATCGCTTCGCCTGTTTCGTGGTTGGCAATTTTCGGCGCGCGGACGGCGGTTACAACGACCTGGTCGCCGAAACCTGCCGGGCGTTCGAGGCCGGCGGCCTGGCGTTCTACAATGAAGCGGTCCTCGTAACCGTGTGCGGCAGCTTGCCCCTGCGCGTCCGCGCCCAATTCGAGGGCTCTCGCAAGTTGGGAAAAAGCCATCAAAATATTCTGATATTTGTCAAGGGCGATCCGCGCCGGGCAACCGCGGCCTGCGGTGAATGCGCGTTTGGACGTTTGGAAACCGAGCCGTTGCCGGGCGAACCCGGCGGTGGAAGTTGAAGTGCCTTTTACAGGAGAACCAGCATGGGCACGACTGAAAAATTCGCAGCCGGTTTTTCTGATCGGATGGTGGCCGTCGGCGCGGCTGAACAGCAGCGCGAGGCCGCCGCGGCGAACGAGAAATATTACTGGGCGAACATCGAATCGCTGGCCGTCGATCCGCTGGCCCTGGATGAAACCCAGCGGCGACGCTTCGACAAGTTTTGCCGGGACGTCGGCAAGCTGCCGGATCAGGTGCGTGACGACATCGCCGCGGTGAAGCGAGCGCGCGAAGCGCAGCCTGTCATCGACCGGGCCGAAGCCATCCGGCGGCAGCTGGGCGCGGCTGAACACGCCGTTCTGCATCCTCCCGTTCTGTCGCCGCAGATGGCTCGCTTGTGCCTGCCAGGCTACCTGCGGGCGCGGCGCGGCGAGCTGCAGCTGGCGGAGGAACAGGCGGCGGAGCTGGTTCAAGCCCAAGCGGCGGTGGATGATCTTGTTCGCCGCCAGGTGATGTTGTGACGCTCGAAGAACAAGTAGCCCGTCGCCGCGCGGTCGCCCACCGGAGGGCCATTCAGACCCTTACGTCTGATCTGCGAGCCGTCGGCTTGGACCTGGTTTGGCTTTGGGGCGAAACTCCAGTGTTGTCCGACGGTAAGGGCACGCCGCCGGAAGTCCTGGCCTTACGGAACCACATCCTGGTAGGCCGTGTGGACGAGCTGTTTAACCCTGGCCCAAGATCGCCCCTGGCCCCGGCTGTACAAGCAAAGTAAGCCTTATTCCAACCCCAACCCCCAAAAACGGCTTGTTTAAACGCCCCCAGCCGCGTTCCTGGTGGCCTGGTCGGCTCTGGGGCCGTTGAAAACAAGGCTCGACACCGGCCTTAGGCCTTGCTAAAATGAAAAACGTGGAGATGTGGATATGCCAAACACTTTGACAGAATTACTGCGGCGGCGGTTAGGCGAGGCGGGAAGTTTAACCCGAACATCGGAAGCTACCGGGGTGAACATGGCGAGCCTATCAAAGTTTTTCCGGGCCAAACAAACCCTACAGTTGAACTCCGTTGACCGCTTACTCGGATACCTCAACATTGAATGCCGCGTGGTGCGGCGGAAAGCGTGGGTCGCTACGGGCGACCGGAAAGCGTAGGTGCGCAATGGCTGGCTTAAGTGAATACGGCGACGGCTTAAAGCGGATCGGGTTTAACCTGGAGGCCAACGGGCCACGCCGGGTTATCCGGCTTGGGGCGGTAGACTGGCGGACAGCGGAGGAGGCCTGGTTCTGGATCGGGAAGCTCATCGCGGCCAAACAACTGAACATCAGCATTGACCCGGAAACCGCGGCCTGGCTGGCTAGTATCTCGGAGGAACTGCACCAGCGGATCGCGGCCACGGGGCTGGTCCCGGCACGGCACGGCAAGGCATGGCGGCCGCGGCTGGGAAAATCAGTCCTACCTGTCACGCGGGACGACAGGGCATTTAGACTGGAGCAGGCCCTGAAGAAACTCGAGCAGTCGCGCGCCCGCTATGGGGGCTTACCCGAAATGAAGGGAATATATGACGAAGTGTCACGGCTGAGCCGCAAATACGGGCGCAAACCGTCCGCTGTCCGATAGCCCCATAAAAGAGCAGGTTGCGGCAGAAGGTGTAGGTGCACAATGGCAAGTCTCCAAAAGCGCGTAACGAACCGCGGAACCACGATTTGGCAAGGCGTCTACAAGAACGCCGAGGGCCGCTGGGAGAAACGGAACCTTGGCAGTGACAAAGCCGCCGCGCAGACGGTGCTTGGAAAGTTGGACACGGACGCGCGGCTGAGGCGGGAGGGCTTTATCGACGGCGGTATGGACGCGGCCAAGCGGGCGGCGGCGGTCCCGCTGGAGAATCATATCCGCGCCTGGAAGGCCGCCCTGCTGGCCAAGGGGGATTGCGCCCGCCATGTTGAACTGGCCGCAGCGCAGATGAGGGTCATTGCCGACGGCTGCGGCTTTATGCGGTTGCCGGACATTAACGCCGGTAAGGTACAGCAATGGTTGGCCGACCGCCGGGCCGCCGGGGCGTTGCCGGCCGCGCCGGCCCCTGGCGTCAGGTCCCGGGAGCAATGGCTGGCCGATAAGGCGGCGGCGGGAATATCGAAACGCACGTCCAATTCCTACCTGGCCTGCATTAAGGGTTTCTGCCGTTGGTGTGTCAAAAGCGGCTTGGCTGCCACCAACCCCTTGGCGTGGATCGCGCCGATTAACGACAGGACGGATCGGCGCCACGACCGGCGGGCGTTATCAGCCGACGAGCTTCGCCATCTACTAGATGCCGCCTCGGCGGGACCGAGACGTTTTGGAATGACGGGCCACGAACGGGCGGTGCTTTACCGCGTGGCCGTGGAAACCGGTCTGCGGGCGGGCGAGCTGCGGAGCCTTACCGCAGGATCGTTCAGCCTGGCGGCTGATGGGCCGAGCGTAACGGTCCAAGCGGCCTACACCAAGAATGGGCAGGAGGCCACGCTACCCCTGCGGGCTGATACCGCCACAACATTGGCGGAATATCTGCGCGGCAAAGCGCCCAAAGCGCGGGCCCTTACCATACCCATGAGCACGGAGACGGCACGGATGCTCCGGGAAGACTTGGCTGATGCCCGTCAAGCCTGGCTGGATGCGGCACGGACGCCGCAGGAACGCATGGCAAGGGAACAATCGACATTCTGTGCCTACCGCGATGATGCGGGCCGCTGTGCCGATTTCCATGCCCTGCGGCATACGTTCATCAGCAACTTGGTTGCCGGCGGCGTTCATCCGAAGACGGCCCAACAGCTTGCCCGGCATTCCACGATCACGCTTACCATGGATCGGTATTCCCACGTTTTCCGGGGCGACGTTGCCCGGGCGCTGGACGTTCTGCCGAACCTGGGGCCGGCGAAAGAGGCTCTACGGGCGACCGGAACAACCGACGTAACGGCGCTGCCGCCGCCGGAAACGGCCCGTGTAGGCGTTGCTGGGCCCAAGGCCGCCCCGCAACCCATCTTTTCCAGCGGGAAGCCCCACGGGGCGGATAATGCGTTTTCCGGCCAAAATGCTACTTATGGAGCTCCATCCATACGTGGGCAATTAGAGGGCAAAACTACTGCCCGAAACGGGCCATTACTGGCCGCTATGGACATATCTACAAGGAACACAAGTGCGCCACAAAAAACGCTTAAAATGGCCGAAAACAGCGGTTTTCCTAAGGAAATCGGGCCTACTGGGGGACTAGGATTCGAACCTAGACAAACAGATCCAGAGTCTGCTGTGCTACCGTTACACCATCCCCCAAAATAAATCCAGCTCTGCGGCGCAGCACCTAGGCGTATCCTAATCCATTGCCGCGACGTGAACAAGTCCGGTTCCGCGCGGGGCCGGGCCACCTTTGCGGGCGGTGGCGCCTTACTGAAGCCCCGCGCGGCCTGCCGGACCGCACCCGCACGGCTGTACCGCTTGACAGCGGGTTCGCGGTGGGCGAAGATAGGGCCTAATCCCACCCGCGGGCACGGGCTCGTAGCTCAGTTGGTTAGAGCGCGTCACTGATAATGACGAGGTCCCAAGTTCGAATCTTGGCGGGCCCAATTCACCATTCTGCATATGTTAGCATGTATATTCATCCACTAGATAAACCGCTTGATTATCAAGGCTTGGGTGACGGTCTTGCCTGACCGTGCAAGTTGACGCCGGGGCTTGCTGGTGCGCATTTTGGTGCGCTGGTGGTGCGCTTTTGGGTGCGCCTGGTTCCGGCTCTGATCCCGCCGCCCGGCGGAAGGCGTCGGTGTCGGGGCTGACGGCGTAGTGCCGGGCGGCTACGACCGGGCTATTGCCAATCCACCGGCAGGAGTCGGCCAGGGAATACTCGGCCATCAACTCCGATTGCCGGGACGCCCGCATATTGTGCCAGGGCTTTGCCCACGGCGTTAACCCGGCCCGCTGGATGATGCGTATAAGCTGCGTGCGTAAATTCGCCTGGCTTTGCCGGTAGCGCGTAATGACGTATTCCGTGCCCGGCTCCGCCGCCTCGAACGCTTCCGGCAGCACCGCTTCAGCTCCGGGAACAGTGGGATTACCCGTTCGGCCTGGCCGGCGTGGTGCTCGGTCTTCGGTGAATGAACCCGCAGCGCGGCTTCATTCCAGTCTATGTCGCCCCAGCAAAGCAGCAGGGCTTCAGATGGTATCCGCAGTCCGCCGAAGCAAGACAGGGCGATCAGGCAGCGCCACTGCACGTCTGGGCAGGCTTCCATAACCCGGGCCACGTCGGCGGGTGGGATGAACCGCTTGCGACTTTCGTTACTGGAGCCGCCGCCCTTGACGCCAGCGAAGGGATCATCTTCCATTATGCCCCAGCGCAGTCCTTTGCGGAAGATGGACTTGACGACCGTGATGCGGCGATTCACAGTAGCGGTGGATAGTTGCTCGTGCTCCCCCAGCCAGGCTCGGTAGTTGTCGGCGTCCAACGCGGTGATGGCCGAAAGCGGCTTGTCTTCGCCAAAGTATTCCCGCAGATTGCGCAGGGTATGCCCATAAGCTGTGGCTGTGCCGGGTTTCACAACCAAGGTGTCGCGGTAGCGTCGCAGCAGCTTGCCCAAGTTGCCGCCCACGCGCGCTGCCCGGGTTGGCACCAGGCCCGTGGCCAGCAGGTCGGATCTCCTTTCCGCATCGGCGGCTGGGCGCCCAGGTTGGCGGCAAACTTGCGGATGTCGTCGATATGTATCCTGGACGCGCGGCCAACGTGCTGCAGCGGCGGCTCGCCGCGGGCGACAATCGCGTAGATTGATCGCGGGCAGATGCTCAGCGCGCGGGCCGCTGCCGGAACAGTCAGAAGCAGCGCTTCAGTTGTGTCGATGTTTGGGGTGGCGTCCATGTTTGGGTCTCCTTTTTGGGGCGTCACGCCCGCCGACGCGGCGAGCCAGTGTGCGCCCTTACCAGCTGTCCGATTGGACAAATTGGTTTTGGGGGGCGGCGATGGTAATGCGCAATAGTGGTGCGGGTTTCATGGGTGTGCGAGCCAAATCAATGGACAAAACTCATGTCATTTTTGTCCAGTCCACTTGATCTTATGACATTTTTCACCATAGTATGGGGATGTACGAAGTGCGGGATGCGGCCCAGGCCAGGGCGGACTTCCACGCCCTGCCGCTGGCCATCCAGGCGCGGGTAGAGGCGCTCTACCGGCGGCTGGCCCAATGGCCGGATGTAAGCGGCGTTAAGCCCTTGCGAGGAAACCTGCGCGGCGTGTACCGGCTTCGGACGGGTGATTATCGCGTGTTGTTCCGGGTGGAGCGGGACGCCCGCCGCGTCGTGGTGTTCCGCATCGCCCATCGCCGCGAAGTGTATGAGCCAAGGGGTGTGTGATGACCACGATGACGACTACCCACCACGGCAAAAAGTTCGCGCTTGTGCCATGGGCCGAATATCGGCGGCTCAGTCGCCAGGTCGCCGAAGAAGGCGACTCGACAAAGTCTGGTCGCCATATGGCGACGCGAAGGGCGACCAGGCCGGGCGAACCGAAGCCGCCAGTGGGCGACCAGGCACTGCCGCCGTGGCCGCCGGTGGACGCTGACGGTACGAGCAATGCGCTGGAATCTGCTCGCGTTTCGATTGCCCGAACGTTGATCCAGGATCGCCGCGCCGCGGGATTGAGTCAGCAGCGGCTGGCGGAGCTTGCCGGCGTGCGGCAGGAAACCATCTCCCGCATTGAATCGGGCAAGCACACCGCCACGGTGCGGGTTATCGACAAATTAGATAAGGCGCTACGCCGGGCTAAGGCGAAGATCAACAGCAACCGCCGCCTGGCTTACGCTTGACGCCAGGCCCTGTCGCCACAGCGGCTGCCAGGCACTGGGGTATATCAGCGACGTAGGCGGGCCATCGAATCCGTGCGTTGGCCGCGTCGGTTCGCTACTCGGTTCGCTACAGCGTGGCGTTCGATTTCCGTGGAGAGGGGGGCATCTTCGTCGCCGCCGTGGCCGGATCGCGCTCCGACACTCTTGGCATGGGTCAGCCAGGTGCGGTCACGATACAAGGGCATGGCCGTCATTTCATTCAAGCGGCGTCGGATCATTCTCGTGGATACGGCCCCGCGTTGCAGTTGCTCGGAAACCCGGCGGGCCACTTCAGACAGCCAGCCGCCTCGGTTCAGCTTGGTTGGCCATGTCGCATCGGCCACCTCGGCGATGCCGTGGTACGTCTGAAGCCGCTTTTGGCGCCATCTCCGGATGCTGGGGTCTACTTCATCGGTGCTGTCGCCGTAGTCATGCAGTTGCTTCAACGCGGCCACCAGCCGTTGCACCGCCGTCCGTCCGGCCTTGGGCTCCAGTAAATTGTCGCTGGTCACACGGCCCAGTTCGTTCAGGAAACCCGCCAGGTCGCAAAACTCGCCGTCCACTTTATGGCGCAGCTTGGCCAGGGGGCCGGAAGAAAATACGCCGCCACGATATGCGGCCTGAAGGATGAGCCTAACCTCCGTCGCCGGGTACAACAAGTGGCATCTATCATCTGAAACCATAACCAAGGTGGCCAAGGGGTCAGGTGGCTTGGCGTCGTAACTTCTCAGCGTGGTGATTAACTCGCTGGAGCTGGTTATCTGGGCGGTTAGGTTGAATGGGTTGAATGCGTCAGACATGGCATTACTTTTCCGGGGGTGCCCGGCGGGCGAAAGCGGTAATGCAAACCTCCGCCATGCCGGACATTCAGCCGCCGCTAAGCAGCTTACCCTTCGCGTGAATGCAGTATAGCACATCTGTTACACGTATGCACACAACGTTGCCGTTCTGTGCCGCGACTGTCGGGCTTGACAATAACCGGCGCCTGCGTTTATAGGTTTAGACGAAGGAAACAAATGATGATTGACGACGGATTGGATGCGGCCCTGGTTTCCGCCGGCGCCCGCGCCCACGCCACCGGGCATCGGCATTATGTCTGGGTGAAAGGCGGGAAGTATATGGTCACTCGCCGCAAACCGCCGCGCCCTATCATGTATGCCGCGACCCCGCCAGGAACGGGCAAGGGGTCCCAAAAAACAATATCAACACGCGGTGCCTCACAGGCTGAACGCCTCATCCCGGTCGCTGGCCCGGCTCATCACCTAGAGAGCCTGCCCGGGGGGACGGGTGAAGAATCCGCGATGGACCAAGAGCGCACGGCTGAAGGACGAACACCACGCGTTCCACGTCCCGTCACTTTGGACACGATCGCCACGATCGGGGCGGCCGACGACCCTGGC
>JAJYFE010000186.1 GCA_021785435.1 Planctomycetota bacterium | reverse complement strand
GCGCTGGTGGCCGCGCAGGTACAAGTAGGGCCGCCCCGCCTGCTCAGCCAGGGCCTTGGCGTGGGCGGCAATACGCTCGGACTGGGCCTTGGCCCAACCCATGACATCCTTCCGGCGGATCCGCAGGACCCGGTCCACAAAATACCGGACGCCCGCTGGGTACGAAAACAGCCGCACATGTCCCTTGAAGATGACCCGGTCGAAGCACCGCAGCGTTGCCGTAATCTCGGTGTTATACTTGCACAGAAAAAGGTGCGTCTTGTTCATGGCGTTCCGCTCCACATAAGAGGCTAACTATGTGAAAGCGGAACGCCCTTTTTTGCAAGCCCTTTTTGGTTCCGGCGCAGCCGGGTTAGGGAATAACAACAAAGGAAAAAGGAAAACCACACCCACCAGGAGAAGTGGAAAAACAAAAACCTTATTCAGCTTTACTTTTTGCGTCCTATTTGCGCCAGGGCCTCCACCTGCCGAAAGCTGGCCCGCTGAAAAGTGAAGCGATGGCGGACCAGCAGCGTCCGCGCGGCCGGGCTTTTCAGAAAAGTTCGGATCGCCTTGACGCCCCCGAACCCACCGGCCGGTAAACTATTCGCGGCCTGCTGGTTCCCCGGAACCAACAGGGGCTGAACCACCAATTGGCTGCCTTGGAGTGTTATCCGGCCGATCACGTAGTAGCTCAACAGACCGGTGCGGTGCGCCTCGGCCAGTCGCTGTCGGAGGACCGCGCTTTGGTACGGCACCTTGCTGCGGCTTAGGTCGGCGTTAAATTTTCGCGCATTCGCCGGTGTCAGGAACGCATCCGGCGAAAACACCTCACCCTGCATAAGACGCTCGCCGCCGACGGTCACTGGCCACACTTTCACCAATACGGCTTGCAGCGGCCGGCGGGGATTCAGATACAGCACCAGCAGGTCGGCCCGCGTGCTGAAAGGATAAACCGCGGCGCAAATCGGTGCGGCGCCTTTTTTAACGACCTGAACCCAGAACCCCAGCCATGACCGCTGCAGTGCGACTTTATGGGGCGCCGCGACCGGCGCGGAAAAGGGTAGCGGCGGCGCGCACGCCGACAGCAGCAATGAAAGGCCTCCAAGCATGGTCCCGACGGTTCCGAAGCGCAAGCGGCCGCGGGCGCGGAAACCCCGGCGCAAGTTACTGCCCATGCCAATTCCCCAAGACGGCTTCCTTTCATCCTAAAGCCGGGCGGCTCGCCCCGCAACGAGTCGCTGCAGGTCCTGCCGCCGACGAGCATGATTCCCTGGTAAGCTGCGGATGTGGCCGGAATTTGGGGGCCTTGCAATAGGCCGAAGATCCGCCTCGGTGGATACACTCCGACGGATCGGCCTCTTCGGTTGCGGCAACGCGTTGCGCCGCGGTAACGCCATCCCGACGGGCGGCCACGACAGGATCGTGCCGCTTCCGCCCACCGATTCAAACCACATCCTGAGCTGCGCAATCCTTACGGAAACATTCGCCTCGCTTGAGCCGGGAGATTACAATCAAATTAAGGGCAGGTTGTTGTCGCAGGCGCTCGTAGCTCAGTTGGATAGAGCGGCGGTTTCCTAAACCGCAGGGCGTGGGTTCGAGTCCCACCGGGCGCAGTTTCAGATGTTCTGCAGGGTTATTGACCTTTCTGCACCTTGCCCTTGCGTGGCCATGACTTCATCCGGCGCTATGGAAGGATAGGGAACTCTGCCCTCGTGCACCGAGCGCGCTGATACTGGGGGGTATGTCCTTTCGCCAGGCTCGCCCGTGTTGGCCGGCGCGCACCAGTTGAACGGACGCGGCGGAAAAGATGCGTTTAGGGTGTAACCTACGCGGGCGAATTTGTCGGATTGGGTAGCGTACGGCTGACTCGCGCTATGGAACCAGCCCTTGGTTGCGGAGCGCGCTGTAGGCGCCGGAGGGGATATCAGACACCTCGGCTTTGTTGCGGATCAGCTCTAAAAGTTGGGCGCTCAAGGGTGCTTTAAGGCGAAGTTTACCGGCTCGGCGTAACTCTTCCAGCCTGCGATTGGAAAGCACTTTTGCCCCGCGGTATCCAACGCAGGTATCGTGCTTAATGAAGGGGTGATCGCCCGCGTGCAATGCGCACGCCTGGTCATATTTTTCGGCCCAACTCAGGAATAGAACAACCACCACGTTTTCAGGGTCTTTGGCGGGATCTGAAATAATCGCCCACAGGTGATCGTCGTCACCGGGGATAAGGAACGTGTCGCCCGCGTGCATGGCATTACGCCGATGCAAATAGGCGGCCAGCGGCGGCCTCAGCCAGAGTGTCCGCTATAAGTTTGTCCCGTAGTTGCAACAGGCCCGTGGCCTCCAGAACATCCTCCATTGGAATTGGCCTGCTTGAGCCTTTCGGGGGTTGATTCTTAGCCCACTCCGGGAAGGTGTGGGTAGCCTCGGCAACCACCCAGTCGCTGGAGTTTTGGAATCGCCACGCAACCTCATGGAGCTTTGCAATTTCGCGCCGGGACAGGTCCCCCACGCCGGGATCAGCTACCAGAACCACGTCCCGCCCTTCGTTTTTGAGGTACTGCTGCCACTGTGGGGCAAGGAAGTCCTCGCCCTTGATAAGGTCGTAGGTGGTAGAGAGAACCGGCCCGTTGTCCATCGCCACAGGATGATCGCCTGTGATCGGCCTGGCCCGCTCGGCAAGCGACTCCCGATCCGCGATATACAGCAACTTCAGTAACCGTAGCCGGCTCATGCGCTGTGCTGGCTCTGTTTTGAGCAGCACCGCGCTAGCTTGAATCGTGTGGGCTATATTAAATTGGAAAATCATCGTGGCTTTCCGCATGGGCGCACAAAGGGAGCTCGCCCCTCGGGACGATACTATCTACGTTCACCAGTATGATCGCAGGTCGTCGCCAAGTCAATCCCCCTGCTAAGCTGTAGGTGCCACCCGCGCCCTTTAACGGACGCAGCCATGGCCATGCCGAGCAGCGCGGCCCGCACCGCCGAGGTCAAAAGCGGCCATACTTGGGCCATTTTCGCCAGATCGGGATCGGGTTTGCCTTCTAATTGGCCCAGGCACGGGGCATCTCGTTGTAAGTCGCTTATTCGTAATTGGTTATGCGTTTCTGGCGGTGGTTTCCTAAACCGCAGGGCGTGGGTTCGAGTCCCACCGGGCGCAGTTTCAGATGTTCTGCAGGGTTATTGACCTTTCTGCACCTTGCCCATGCGTGGCCATGACTTCATCCGGCGCTATGGAAGGATAGGGAGCTCTGCCCTCGCGCACCGAGCGCGCTGATACTGGGGGGTATGTCCTTTCGCCAGGCTCGCCCGTGTTGGCCGGCGCGCACCAGTTGAACAGACGGCGAAACCGACAGGCTATCCGTGCCCGTCTGGAGCGCTGCGGTGGTTTGGACTTGTCGCCGAAGCGGGCGACTCGACAAAGCCTGGTCGCCAGGGGGCGACGCGAGCGGCGGCTCCGTGCGGGGTAGGTTATCCAGCGCCCGGCTGGTGTCCGCCACGCCCACGTGAGAGTAGACGGCCAAGGTCAGTTTTGGATCTGAATGCCGGACCGGCTCCTGGCAGACCTTCGCCGTGGCGTTGCTCTGGACCAGCCGGGTGATGTACGTATGCCGCAGGCTGTGAAAATCGGCGTGGCGGCCGGCGTCATCGTGGTGGGCACGGCGCGGCGGGGACGCAATCAAATACCTAACAGGTTGCTGCAAAAGTCAGAGAAAATGAGGCATTGACATGCATGGAATAAAGGTGGTATGGCCGTCAAGTACGGAGGCCGCCATGCGTGGATGGAAGGGCCGTCAGCCGAACCTGTTTTACGCCGTGGACGTGGAGAAGACCGGATTCGCCCCGATCATCCGCTGCGGGCGATCAAGCAACTCGTCGATGAGGGTCTCGCCCGCATGGGCCACCGTTTAATCAGGCCTATTCGGATATCGGCCGGCCCAGCGGGCCCCCGAACGGGTGCTCAAGGCCAGGCTCCTCCAGGCCCTCTACTCGATCCGCTCGGAACGCCAGTTGGTCGAACGCAGCGATACCGACCTGCTCTTCCGCTGGTTTTTGGACATGGACCCTGCCAGCGACGCTTTTGACGCGACGGTCTTCACGCACAACCGTCCGCGGCTCGACGCCTTGGGCCTCACCGGCGCATTCTTCGCCGGCACCGTCCGGCGGGCCCTCCGGGAAAACCAAGCCTCGGAGGACCACGTCCGTGTCGACGGCACCTTGATCGAGTCGTACGCTTTCCTCAAGAACTTCGTGCCCAAGGCGCCGGCCCAGAAGCAGGCGGCGGACGGCCCCAACGACTCCAACCGCTTCCAGAGTAGCAACCCGGAAGTGGACTTCCAAGGCGAGAGGCGTACCCACGCCACACATGTCAGCACGACCGATCCGGAAGCGCGGCTGTACAAGAAAGGTCAGGGCCAAGAGGCCAAGCTCCGCCACATGGGCCACGTGCTCACCGATAACCGCCGGGGCCTGGTGGTGGCGGTGGCGGTGACCGAGGCCGCCGGCGACGCCGAACCAGCCGCGGCGTTGGCGATGCTCGATGAATTCCAAGCTCTCCAGCCTCGGAAACCTTAGACCTGCGGTGCAGATAAAGGCTTTGATTCCGGGCCGTTCATGCTGCAACTCGAGGCCCGGCAGATCGTGCCCCACGTGGCGGTCAAAGCGGGCCAGATCGGCGGGGAGCATCCCGAGAAGCGTCGGGATCAGGAGCAGATCGCAGCGTGGCAGCGCATGGCGGCGCGAATGAAGCCCCTGGGATACCAGCTCAGTCAGAAGACACGCAAGCGGAGCGAAGGAGCCTTTGCGTGGATCAAAGTTATGGGGGGAATGGCGCGGACGCAGCTGGTGGGGCGATGGAAAATCCGGCAGCCGTTCCAGATGGCCGCGGCGGCGTACAACTTCGTGCGGCTGGCCAAGCTACTGGCGACCTGAAACGGAGCCGCCCCTGGCGCTGGCCAGCGTCGCAGGCACCAAACTTCGCGACAATCACCCCTTCCAATATGGTCAGACGACAGTTTCCTAAAGAGAATTGCTACTTGATGGGCTTTTGCAGCAACCTGCAAGAGCGTTGTCAAACGATAAACCTCGGGTTGGAGAAAAGTCTCCAGACTCGCCACCGACCCCGAAGCACTGGTCTTCAGGCCGCCGTAGCGATTCGCCCGCGACGACCCGGTGAACGGCTTCCGGACGCGATACCCAAAAGCTAAGTGGTGACGAAGCACTAACCTGCGCTACAAATAATGAATGTTAACCCGAGTTAGTCAGCCCCTGGTACTGCTCGTTCGTGACCTTTTCCATCCACTCTACAACCTTGCCGTCAAGCTTCTCCTGAATCGCGATGTGCGTCAGCGCGGTCGTGGCGGTCGCCCCATGCCAGTGTTTTTCGGCTGGCGGAAACCAGATCACATCACCCGGATGAATTTCCTCGACCGACCCGCCCCAGCGCTGCACCCGGCCGCAGCCTGCCGTTACAATCAACGTCTGGCCGAGCGGGTGCGTGTGCCAGGCGGTCCGGGCGCCCGGCTCGAAGGTGACGCTGGCACCGCTCACGCGGGCCGGCTCGGGCGCTACGAACAACGGATCAATCCGCACTGTGCCGGTAAACCAATCCGCCGGCCCCCTGGCCGACGGCTGGGAACCGCTTCGCTTGACTTCCATTGTTTTTCTCCTTGGGGCCAACGCCATGCCATTGGAGTAAACTCCACGGCGATGTTATGGATGCGCCTCATGCAGCGCATTTTATGGAGATTTCAAGGGTAGCGGCAAATCTTGCGTGCAAAAGCGTTGGGGCAAGCAGGGCATAATCGGGCCACCTTTCTTGACTGCCCGAACTCCCGGCAGACTTTTTGCTAATATTTACGCTTGAAGTAAGGGATCAGGCCAAAGAGCAACCGCTCCATGCTGGCGTCGTCGACAAACGTGCCAATGGCATCCGTCCGCCGCCGCCCATCCCGGTACCGTGGCTCGATCCCGTTGCTGGTCCGGAACATCTTCCGATGCTCCGGCGGCCCGGCGGCAAGGTGTAGAGCGGTTCTCAAAAGTTTTGTCGTATGTTCCACGCCGATATTTGCGATTGCGTAATTTGCGCCCGGGCGGTTTTTCTGCCATACTTAAGGCGTGCGACGGATCGCCCCCAATTTCGAGAACGGC
>JAJYFE010000049.1 GCA_021785435.1 Planctomycetota bacterium | reverse complement strand
GCCATGCGACCTGGTGATTGATCACAGCGTGCAGGTGGATGCTTTCGCCAGCCGCGCCGCGCTGGAAATCAACAGCCGGCTGGAATTCGAGCGGAATCGGGAGCGCTACCAGTTTCTGAAATGGGGTCGGCAGGCGCTGCGTAATTTCCGCGTGGTGCCGCCCGCCACCGGCATCGTGCACCAGGTGAATCTGGAATATTTAGCGAAGGTGGTATGGGAAGAAGAGGGCGTGCTGTTTCCCGACTCGTTGGTGGGAACCGATTCCCACACCACCATGATTAACGGCTTAGGCGTGGTAGGCTGGGGCGTCGGCGGCATCGAAGCGGAAGCGGTGATGCTCGGCCAGCCCATCTACATGCTGCTGCCGGAGGTGGTGGGATTTGAGCTGGTTGGTTCGCTGCGTGAAGGGTGCACGGCGACAGACCTGGTGCTGACCATCACGCAACAGTTGCGCCAATACGGGGTGGTGGATAAATTCGTGGAATTTTTTGGATCCGGTCTGGCCAACATGCCGGTGGCCAACCGGGCCACCCTTGGCAACATGGCCCCGGAATATGGCGCCACCATTGGCTATTTCCCCATTGATGAGCAGGTGTTAACGTATCTGCGGATGACCGGTCGCGACGAAAAACTGATCGAAACTGTCCGGCAATACGCCCAGCTGCAGGGACTTTGGCGCGACGATCGGCGAGCAATCGCCTATACCAGCACCCTGCGCCTGGACCTGGCGACGGTGGAACCGTCGCTGGCTGGACCACGCCGCCCGCAGGATCGCATTGCGCTGACCGCGATGCAGCAGCAGTGGCGGCGGGAATTATCCGGTCCGTTCGGCAAAACCGTAGCGGTGGGTGCGGAGAACGCGCCAGGCTGGGAAAATGAAGGTGGCGACGGTAACACGAAAACGGCCGGGAGCGCCGCCCCGGCGGTCGCGCCAACCAAGTCCGACCCCGCGCGGCAAGGCGTGCCGGTTTCGTATGCGGGCCAAACTTTCACCCTCAAGCACGGCGCGGTGGTCATCGCCGCCATTACCAGTTGCACCAACACCAGCAACCCCGAGGTAATGGTGGCGGCCGGTCTGGTGGCGAAGAAAGCCGCCGCCCGCGGTCTGACCCGCCAGCCGTGGGTGAAAACGTCGTTGGCGCCGGGGTCCAGGGTGGTGATGGAATATCTGCGCGCCGCCGACCTGGTCGCGCCCCTGGAAGCCTGTGGCTTTTATCTGGTCGGATTTGGGTGCACCACGTGTATCGGTAATTCTGGTCCGCTGCCGGAACCCATCAGCAAGGCCATTAACGAAAATGATCTGGTGGTCGCCGCGGTACTTTCCGGCAACCGCAACTTTGAAGGCCGCATCAGCCCGGATGTAAAAGCCAATTATCTGGCCTCCCCCCCTCTGGTCGTCGCTTACGCCCTGGCCGGCACGGTGGATATCGATCTGGCCCGCGGGCCGATCGGGCGCGACCGGCAAAATCGCCCGGTCCTGCTCCAGGATATCTGGCCAACCCAGGAAGAGGTGGCCCGGGCGGTGGCAGCCTCGGTTCATAGCCAACAGTTCCGCGAACAATACGCCCGCGTCTTTGACGGCTCCGCGGAATGGCAGGCGATTCAAACCGGCAGCGGGGACTTATTCCCCTGGGACAGCCAAAGCACCTACATCCAGGAGCCGCCGTTTTTTGTGGGGCTCCAATCCGAGGTGGAAGGCATCCATTCCATCCGCCACGCCCGCTGCCTGGCGTACCTGGGGGACTCCATCACCACCGACCACATCAGCCCGGCCGGGTCCATCAAGAAAGATTCGCCCGCCGGCCAATATCTAATGGGGCACGCCGTAGAGCCAAGAATGTTCAACAGCTACGGCTCGCGTCGCGGCAACGACCGCGTGATGACCCGCGGAACGTTTGCCAACATTCGCGTGAAAAACAAACTCGCCCCCGGTACGGAAGGCGGCGTGACCACCGATCTGCTCGACGGCCAGGTCAAGCCGATATACGACGCCGCGATGCATTATCAGCAGGCGGGCGTACCACTGCTGATTCTGGCGGGCCGGGATTACGGCATGGGCTCCAGCCGCGACTGGGCCGCCAAGGGGACTTTCCTGCTGGGAGTCAAAGCCGTGCTGGCGGTCAGTTTTGAACGTATCCATCGCAGTAACCTGGTGGGCATGGGCGTGCTGCCGCTGACGTTCTCCGACGGGCAGACCGCCGCGACGCTGGGACTGACGGGCCGGGAAACCTTCGAGATCGTTCTACCGGCGGATCTTCAACCCCGCCAGCAGGTACGGGTCGTGGCCCGCGACGCCAACGGAAAGAGCAGCGAATTTTCCGCCACGTGCCGCATAGATACGCCGGTGGAAGTGGAGTATTACCGTAACGGCGGCATCCTGCATACCGTCCTGCGCCGCATGGCGGCGTCCCAGCGCGGCGGAGCCGCAACGAAATAGATAGCCCCCGGTTCGCACGGAGGCGGAGTAGTTTAGTCGTCCACGGCGACCTTCGGCGGATCGAGGAGTCGCCTCTGGAGACCTTGCCGGGGGTAGCGGTCCGCCGGATAAAAGGATGTTCTGGTGACGAATAAAATCTTCGCACGGCGCGAAGATTTTGACGGATGGTGTCATAGGGATGGCTGTGAAGCCGCATCCACTAAGGCCAGGGAGGATCTGGCGATGTCGGGCGCTGGGTTCCGGTTCTTAGTTTCGGGTTCACGGTTTCCGGCCACTGTTTTTGGTGCGGCGTAGGCGGGAGGGGAACGATGCCCTTGGTGGACAATCCGCTGCACCGCCTGCATGAGCAGGCCGAGGCCTCGTTTCTGCCCTACGGCCCGCTGCTGCAAATGGGGTAAAGCTATGGAACCCCCGAGGCGGAATACGCCGCGCTCCGCAAAGGCGCCGCCCTGATGGATGCGCCACATCGGGGCGTGGTGGAGCTGCAGGGCCGTGACCGACTCGCTTTTCTGCAAAATTTGCTGACCAATGATACGCAGGCGCTTGCGGCCGGCGAGGGCTGCTACGCCTACCTGCTCAACGCGAAGGGCCGCATCGTGTTGGACGCCAATGTTCTGCATCTGCCGGAGCGCACCTTGCTGGAAGTGGATGCCCGGCGGGCGGAAGAGCTAAGCCGCTTGCTGGAAACCTATCGTTTCTCCGAAGCGGTGCGGATCTGTAATCGCTCGGAACAACTGGGCCGCCTGAGTCTGATCGGCCCGAGATCCGCGGCGCTGTTGCAAACCGTCGCGGATGAGCCGCTGGAGGGCCTTTCCAAGCCCTTCGCTGTGTCCACCTGCCGGTTCGCTGAGGTGGAGGCAGTCCTGTTCCGGCAGGATTGGTGCGGGGAAGAGCAATTATGAGTTGATCGTGCCGCGGGATGGTTTGGTAACGCTATGGCAGCACTTCCTGGCGTCCGGTGAGTGGGGGGGCGGCGAGACGGGGGCGTCAACCCCCCGGCATGCGGAGACAAAGACTGAAGGCGGGAATAAAATTGCATGCACCGCGTTGCAAAGCGGTGAACCGGCGCGCGCGGCGGCACAGGGAAGGACGTACGCCGAGGCGGGCCGACACGATGACGCGAAGGCACGCCGACCCGGCGAGCCGGAGCCAAAAACGGGAAACCAAAAACTGAAAACCGACCCCTCCCAACCGGAGCGCGGCTTCGGCTTGCGTGGCATTGGCTGGTTGGCCTTTAACATCGCCCGTATTGAGGCCGGCACGCCCATTCTGGACATCGACATCACCGCGCAAAACCTGCCGCTCGAAACGGCGCATTGGTACTCCCGGGCGGTGCATCCGAACAAGGGCTGCTACCTCGGCCAGGAAGTGGTCGCCCGCATGCACGTGCGCCGCACCGCCGTACGGATGCTGGTAGGGTTGCGTCTGCCGGCCGGGGCAGCGCCACCTCTGGCCGGTGCGGAATTGCGCCAGGGAGCGGAGCAGGTTGGCATTGTCACCAGCAGTTGCCTTTCGCCCATGCTGGGCAATGTGCCGATCGCGTTGGGATATCTTAAAACCGAGTTCGCCGCGGCGGGACGGTCCGTCTTGGTGTATAACCGTCAGGGCGAGACGATGGCCGTGGTAACAGCGTTGCCGCATTGGAAAAGGAGCTAGTGATGCCACTGCGTATTTTGGATGTTGGTCAATGCGGATTCGATCATGATGGGATCGCTGATTGGTTGACGGGCCTGGTCGGGGCGGAGGTGGATTTTGCCGCCACCGCCGCCGATGTGGAAAGCGCCTTGGATCGCCAGAATTACCAGCTTTGCTTAATCAATCGCATTCTGGACGCGGATGGCTCCTCCGGGGTGGAGCTGATCCGCCGGCTGCGGCAGCGGCCGCAGTGTCCGCCTTTGATGTTAGTAAGCAATCGGCATGAGGCGCAGAAGCAGGCCGTCGCCGCCGGCGCTGTGGAAGGTTTTGGTAAGGCGCAAATTCATTTGCCGCAGGTCGCCGAACACGTTAAAGAGGTATTGCGGATGAACGACGCCGATATGCGAGGCGCCAGCCGGACGGGTGGGTTAGATCGCGCCAGGGGTTAGGGCGGGGTTATGCAGGGCCGATGCCCCATCGGCCCTGCGGCCAGCTGACGAGGGCGTCGGCTCCAAGGGGGGTGTCGGCGCTACGGGCGATCCTGGCCCGGCGCTTAGGCTACGGGTTATGTAGGGCCGATGCCCTCATCGGCCAGGCGAGCGGCCGAGGGCGTTGCGGCGCGCAACGTGGCGTGGAGTAGCATGACTGAAGCACCGATCAACATTGCTGTTTCCGGCGCTGCCGGTCGTATGGGGGCTTTGATTATCAAAGCGGCCCTCGCCCAACCGCAACACTATCGGCTTCGGGCGGCCCTGGATCGACCGGACTGCCCGCGGCTGGGAGAAGATGCCGGTACGGTCGCGGGCGCGCGCACGGCGGGGATAAAAATCACCGCGTCACTTGAATCGGCGGTGGACGTGTTAATCGATTTTTCCGCGCCCGCCGGGGCACGCCTGCGGTTGGAGCAATGTGTGCGCGGCAAGATTCCGCTGTTGATTGGCACCACCGGGTTAACCGATGCCGATCAACGCGCCATTGACCAGGCCGCCGGCACGATCGCGGTGCTGCAGACCGCTAATACCAGCTTGGGCATCAATGTGCTGCTGCACATCGCCGCCCAGGTGGCGCGACGGCTGGGGACAGCCTATGATGTGGAAATTGTCGAAGCCCATCATAACCAGAAAAAAGACGCCCCCTCCGGCACCGCCCTGGCCCTGGCGGAAGCTATCTGCCGGGCTACGGATCGGGCCCCAGAAGCCACTATAATCTATGGTCGCCATGGCCCGGACGCTGGGCGCCAACCGGGCAGCATCGGCATCCACGCGGTGCGTTTGGCCGACGTGGTCGGTGAACACAGCATTTATTTTGCCGCGGCAGGTGAGCGGATTGAGCTGAAACACATCGCCACAGCTCGTGAAACTTTCGCCCGTGGAGCGTTGCGCGCCGCCGAATTTCTGGCTGGCCGAAAACATGGCCGCTACACAATGGCCGACGTGTTAGGCCTCGCCGCAGGCGCGTAGCGGTTGGCGCGTTGGCTGGTAACCGGGGGATTCTGCGACCATACGGATAGGTTGGATGCAAGGCTCCTAACGAAGTTCGCCGAAATGCCGCTGGCCGCGGATCCCGCCGGAGCGCAGGTGATGCGCTGCGGCGCCCGCGCCCGGGGTAACGCCCATCCCTCCAACGATCCGGCATGCGCCTCAATGTTCATCAGGGAGGATACGAAACATGGATTCACTGGTTATTCAGGGTGGTGTGAAGCTGCGGGGCGCCATTGCCGTTAACGGCGCCAAGAATGCCGCGCTGCCCATTATGGCGGCGGCCCTTTTGTCCGATGAGCCGTCGTTGATCCGCGGCGTGCCCGATCTGCAGGACGTTCGTTCGCAGATCGCCCTGTTGACGGGGCTGGGGGCTGCGGTTCTGCGCCAGAAGGACAGTGCTCTGGAAATCAGGGTCCGCGATCAAAGCCAATCCCACGCCCCCTATGACCTGGTCCGCAAGATGCGGGCGGGCATCTGTGTACTTGGCCCGCTGCTGGCCCGCCGGGGCTGGGCGCGGGTGTCCATGCCCGGCGGCTGCGCCATCGGCGACCGCCCCGTGGATCTACACCTGCGCGGCCTGGCGGCACTGGGGGCGCGCATCCGTCTGGAAAACGGCGACATCGTCGCCACCGCCAAACGCCTGCGCGGCGCGGAAATTTTTCTCGGCGGCAATTTCGGCTCCACTGTGCTGGGCACCGCGAACGTCATGTGCGCCGCGACTCTGGCCCGCGGCAAAACGGTTATCGAAGGGGCCGCCTGCGAACCGGAAACCGTGGACCTGGCGAATTATCTGAATGCCATGGGAGCGCGCATCACCGGCCAGGGCACGCCGCGGTTGATCATCGAAGGCGTCCGGGAACTGCATGGCTGTGACTATCGGGTTATTCCCGATCGCATCGAAGCGGGTACTTTTCTGGTCGCCGCAGCCATTTCCCGCGGAGAACTGCGGCTACAAAACGTCCGCCTGGATCATCTGGTCGCGGTAATCGACAAATTGCGCCAAATTGGCGTGCGCGTGGAAAAATGTAACGGCGGCGCCCACGTGGCGGCGCCGCAGCGCCTCCAGCCCGGCACGATCACCACCCAGCCTTATCCCGGTTTTCCGACCGATCTGCAGGCCCAGTTCATGGCGCTGCTGGCCCTGGCCCATGGCAACAGCATTATCACGGAAAAAATATTCCCCGATCGGTTCCTGCATGTGGCGGAACTGGCGCGCCTGGGCGCCCGCGTGCATCGCGAAGGGGCTACGGTGATGGTGGAAGGCCAACCAAAGTTGATTGCCGCGCCGGTGATGGCCAGCGATTTGCGCGCCTCCGCAGCCCTGGTGCTGGCCGGGCTGGCGGCCCAAGGTGTGACCGTCGTGCATCGGGTGTATCATATCGACCGCGGCTATGAGCGAATTGAAAAACGGCTCAATCAGGCGGGCGCCCGCATCCAGCGCGTGGATCAGGCGGAAACGGAATAGGGGGCCACCCATGCCGGCGATGACGGAACCACAAATGAGGCTTGGCCAGCCCTGCTGGCGCCTGGCCAATGACCAAGTGGAACTGTTGGTCACCGTTCAAGGCGGGCATCTTGGTCCGGTCACCTTTGATCGGCACGGCAAGGCCATCACGCCGCTGTCCGTGGCGCCGTGGGCCACGGAACCGGTGGATAAAAGCTTGCCGCCAATCCTGCAAGTCCTTCGCGGCGACTTTTTCTGCCTGACCTTCGGTGACAACGCCTCCCCCTGGCGGGGCGAGAAGCATCCCGTGCATGGCGAAACCGCCAATAACCCCTGGACCCTGCAGTCCGCCGAACGCCAGGGCCAGCGCCGCACCCTGCATCTATTTCAGACCCTGGCCGTGCGACCGGGCCGCGTGGACAAATACCTGGCCTTGCAGGACGGGCACAACGCCGTGTACTGCCGCCATGTGATTTCCGGGATGAGCGGCCCGGTGAATCCCGGCCATCACGCCATGCTCAAGTTCCCCGATCAACCGGCCTGCGGGCGTATCACCACCGCTCCGTTTGCGTACGCCCAGGTTTTTCCACACGCCCTGGAAAGTGAAGCCTCGCGCGGGGCGTCGGCTTTGCGGCCCGCGGCAAGGTTTGAGCAGCTTTCCGCCGCGCCCCTGGCCGCCGGCGGCACCACCGATCTTAGCCGCTATCCCGCCCGTCGCGGTTATGAAGATGCGGTGCAACTATGTGCCGACCCCGCGCTGCGGCTCGGCTGGACCGCGGTGACCTTCCCCCAGCCAGGCTACCTTTGGTTGGCGCTGAAAGACCCGCAGGTGCTTACGGGAACCGTCTTCTGGTTTTCCAACGGTGGCCGCCATTATGCCCCCTGGAACGGGCGCCATATCAATGTCATGGGGCTGGAAGAGGTGACCAGCTATTTTAATCTTGGCCTGGCGGAATCGGCCGAACCGAATTCCCTGACGCGGTTGGGCTACCGCACCAGCTTAACGCTTGATCCCCAGCGGCCGCTGACGGTCAATTACATTATGGCCGTCGCGGCCACACCGCCCGGTTTCGAGGCGGTGGCGAGTCTTAAGCGCAGTAACACCGGAGTGACGCTGGTGGCGCCCTCCGGCCAGCAGGTGGCGGTCCCTGTGGATGTAGACTGGCTATGGGGAAAATAACCAACCGCGGTTCCCCCGGGCGCCCGGATTGATGTCGGTGATCGACCAGGCCGGGACGGCTTTAGAAAGGACTTCCCATGCCTACCGTGGCTTTACTGGGCTGCGCCCATGTCCATACTCCTGGTTTCGTCAACATGCTTAAGCAGAGACAGCCGGAAATAAAGGTCCGGTACGTTTGGGATCCCAACCCCGCCCGCGCTGCCCGCTGGGCGCCGGAGCTGGCGGCCGGAATTATCCGCAGCCCTGCCAGGGCTCTGAAGGATGCCGAAGTGCAGGCCGTTATCATCTGTTCCGAAACGCACCGGCATAAAAAGCTGGTCATCGCCGCGGCCCGCGCGAAAAAACACATTTTCGCTGAAAAGCCGCTGGGATTGGGCGCCAAGGATTCCTACGCCATGGCCGACGCGGTTACGGAAGCCGGCGTACTTTTTCAAACCGGTTACGCCAGCCGCGGTCAGCCGGCTTTGCTGGCCGTCAAGGAGCAGGTGGACGCCGGTCATTTCGGGCGCATCACACGGGTACGCGGTTCCATGTGCCATGGCGGCGCGCTGGGCGGATGGTTTGATTCGAAGCCCGGCAACCCCGCGGAGGAATGGTGCTGGATGGCGGACCCGCGCCTGGCCGGATGCGGGGCCTTTGGCGATCTCGGAACGCATATGCTGGATATCCTGATGTGGTTTTGCGGCGAGGTGGCCGAAGTGACCGCGGATATCCGCAGCATCACCGGCCGTTATGGCGCCTGTGATGAAACCGGCGAAGCCTTGATTCGTTTCCAGAACGGTGTCACGGGAACGCTCGCCGCCGGTTGGGTGGACGTGGCCAACCCGGTCACGCTGCTGGTCTCGGGGACCGAAGGGCACGCCAGCGTTATCAACGGCCAACTTTTTCTGACCAGCAAAAAAATCCCAGGGGCTGACGGAGCTAAACCGTTTAGTCCCCTGCCGCCGGCGCGGCCGGCTGGCTTGGCGCTATTTCTTGACGCCCTGAGCACGCCCACCCTGCCCCTGGTCAGTGTACGGCAGGCCGCGCAACGCGTCGCCGTGATGGAGGCCATGTACCGTGCCTCCGCCCAACGCAGGTGGATCAAGCCGAAATAAGCGCCGCTTACGGTTTGACCAACATCCTATGGGAAGATCGCCATGAATCTCGGTAGCATCACGAAACTTTCCTCCGCCCAAACCCGCTGGATTACCGCGGAAAACGTTTATGGCGAAAAAGGCCGGGGCGGCATGGCCCCAGTCAGCGCTACGCCGCAGACCGAGGTCGTCCGTATCGGCCAGCCGTGGTCCCGGCAAGACGCCGCCCGCGATCTTGGCCAGGGTTGGAAGGTTCGGCCGTGCATCCGTGTGCCGCGGGAATCCACGGTGACGATTATGGACGTAGCCGGACCAGGCGGGATTGATCATCTTTGGTGCACGGTGGATGCGAAGTACTATCGCGATCTGATTTTGCGCATGTATTGGGACGGTGAAGCCGCCCCCAGTGTCGAAACGCCGCTCGGCGATTTCTTCTGCAACGGCTGGAAAACCCGGACCAATGTGCTGGCCCTGCCCATCAACGTAAATCCCGCAGGCGGCTTTAACTGCTACTTTCCCATGCCGTTTCGCCAGCACGCGAAGGTGACCCTCGAAAACCGCGCGCCGGAGGATGTCGGCGGTTTCTACTACGCCATCAGCTATGCGCTCCGCGGAGTGGCCGGCGACGAGGCCTGTTTTCACGCCCAGTTTCGCCGTTGCCATCCGCTGCCTTATAAGCAGGATTACGTCATCCTGGATGGGGTGCGCGGCCAGGGACACTATGTGGGAACCTATATGGCCTGGCAGCAGAACTCCGCGGGCTGGTGGGGGGAAGGTGAAATCAAAATATTCCTCGACGGCGATCAGGAATTTCCCACCATCTGCGGCACCGGTACGGAAGATTATTTCGGCGGCGCCTGGTGCTTCGGGCAAAACTTTTCCGCCCCATTTCTGGGTTATCCGCTGGGCGCTTGCGACGGCAAGCCGGGCAATCGACACGGTCTGTACCGTTTCCACATTGCGGACCCCATTCATTTCCAAAAAGACATCAAAGTCGCCATGCAGGCGATCGGCTGGCGCAGTGAAGGCCGTTATCTGCCCCTGCAGGATGACATCGCGTCCGTGGCCTACTGGTACCAAACCGAGCCGCACTCTCCGTTTCCAAAGCTCGGCGACCGGGATGCCTTGGAGGTTATCTGAAACGGGACGAGTGCTTTGCCACCACTTAGCTTATGGGGCACCCCGGCCGCCGCCATTCGCCGGGTCGCCGCGGGCGACTCGCTACGGCGACTCGAAGGTCGGTGCTTCGGGTTCTGTGGCGGGTCCGGGGCTTTTTCGCCAACCAGGAATTTACCGCTTGGCAGAGCACAAGGGACTGGGCCAGTTCACTCGCCTAAGAGAGAGCACAGGGTTTGCCAGTGGCCGAGTTCGGTCAGCTTCCGTTCGAGCCGCTGTCTGATCGCCGGTGTTTGCCAGACTTGGCGAAAAAAGTAATCGCAGCCGCTGTTGGCTTTCCAACCGGCCATGTAAGACCAGGCGTATCCTTTGGGATCAATATCGTCGGCGTCCTGCATATCGGGACGAGTGGCCAGCCATTTTTCCACGGCCTGGGCGAGCGAAGGAAACGTCTCGGCAAGACAGGCGCATACCAGGCGTTCCAGTGTATTTTTGCGTGGAACACCGGCCTGTGGGGTTAGGGCGGATGGCACCAAAGTCCAGTCAATCAAATAGACATAGGCGCCATCGTCAAGCTGCCAGAGATTATTTCCCAAGGGCTTGGCAGCCGGCTCCATTTGGCGAAGGAAATTTTCCAAACGCGGCGCTGTGTCCGCAGTGGAAGAGACGGTTGGTTCGGCGATCTTATTCCAATCGAGAGCAGCGATAATGGCGTGGGTCGGCCTCTTGGCCCGCCAAGCCAGAACGGTGCGAAGAGCCTCGCGCGTCCGCGCGTCGCTGCCACAGGGTTTCAGGCGCACAAAAGGAGTGCCGGATTGCCCTTGGAACGCAAATTCGCCGCCGACCACAGGATTTTTCCATGGATCAACTGGTCTTTGGCCGCCTTTCTGCGGATCGTACAGCGATTGAAGGCCGAGCGCTTCCAGCCAGCCCCTCCAAAAGGGACGATCATAGTAACCTTCACAGAGGATAACGACTTGTGATGGCTGACGGCCAACTTCCGGCGGCCCCATTTCCGCGGCGTTCATCGCAGGTCCTCCTTGAGAACCTCACGTGCGGCGACCACTTCTTTGCCAACCAGGCGCGAACTTTTAAGCTGTCCGGCTTCAAGGCGCAAACCGTAGACCGAAAGTTTAAGTAAATCAGCCTCCGGCAACCACGAAATCAGCGAATCGATCAACTCCAAGCTATGCGTGGAAAGGATCACCTGCGTGCCGCGGGCGACCGCCGCGCAGATGGCTTTGGCGCATTGATGGATCGCGGCGGGATGCAAATGAGCTTCCGGTTCCTCGAACAACACCGTTGAGCCGCGCTCAGCCGCGAGAAAGAAGCTGATATAAAAAAGCAAATGGATGCCCTCGCCCGCCACGGCGACCGGTATGCTGTAGTCGCGAAAAATTAAATGCATCACCGGCTTGTTTTGTTCGTCAGCGAGTAGTTCAAAATCTTCAGCGGGCCTGACCAAGCTCAACACCAATTCTTTGGCCTCCCTTTTTAACCCACGTTCCACAACGCTGCTGTATACGCCGGGAAGCGGCTTGGCTTGCCAGCCGAAGGGGCCGATGAGCTTAACCGGCGGCCGCGACGCAGGCCGACTTTCAGAATCGGCCTCTGGAGAGAACTGAATGCGCGGATACGTTTGCCCAGGATTAGGTTCACATTTGCTGGAGATCCGGTACGAGCCGGGCAAGTCGTGAAAAACGACTTCGAACGCGGGCGGACGTTGGAAATCACCACGGTAAAACATCCACTTGAACATGTATGCAAGGTTGTCATGGGGGCGGGGGCGGCCGGTGGTCATGGCAACAAAACTACTCGAAACGGGTTCCGGCGATCCCGCGATCAGCGCTGCCTCCAGCACCGTGCTTTTGCCGCAGCCGTTGGGGCCGACCAGAACCACGAGCGGCGTGAGGTCCACGAGGGAGCCATTCTCGATTCCGCGGAAATTCGTGATGGAGAGCGATTTGAGCATAGTGGTCGGTCCCGTGCGCTGCTCCGGTGACATAGGCATGCGTGCCACAGCAGCTATCTTCACATCAAGGCACCGGTACGTCAACGTGCCTCAATGCTGCATCATTTGCGGCTGGAATCGGGTAAAAAGTTGTTCCCACCGGAAAGGCCCGGAAAGGGCACGCCACCGACTCTTCGACGCGAGGGCTATGTATTTGGTTGCGGCTTCGCCGCGCTGGGTTCCCTGTGGTGAAACGTTCGGGCCAAGAGAGAGCACAAGGCTTGCCGGTAGCCGAATTCGGTCAGCCCCCGCGAGTGGCTGGAGTTTCACTACACCCGGCATTTCACTCGCGCCTGGCGCGCCCCGGTTTCTCAAAGGAGGAGGCTCAACAGGGGTGGGAATTCGAAGAGAGCACCGGGAATATGGGGACAGGCCGTGGCGGACGGCTTCGCGGAAATCAACGCGGCGCTGGGCCGGCAGGAGCCGCTGGCGCAGCGCCGTGTCCGGCGGATTGCTCCGCCTGGCGTCTATCGCCCACAGCGGATTCGGGCCACGCGGGCGAAATTCGGCGTCAGCCAGAATCTCTTCGCCACGTTTCCGGGGGCCAAGTCAATCACCGTCCCGATGTGGGAGCAGGGCCGCCGCAATCCTGGCCCTGCGGTTCGCCGACGGATGGACCTGATGAACACTGATCTACAATATTTTGGACAGCGCTTCGAAAACCGAGGCGCGCGGGGTGGGAACGGCCAGACGGCGCTGCTATTCCACCTGGCCCGCGTGGCGGGCGAGGATGCGGTCCAGCAGGGCGTCCCAATCGGGCGGCTGGAGGCGGCCGGCGATAAGGGCGGCGATTTCGGCGCTGCTTAGATGACGCGGGGCCGGCGCACCGGCCAGGACTTTGGCGCGGGTGGAATCATGGGGCGCGGCGCGTTCCAGAGTCGGGGAATGGCCGCCTCCGTCCAGCGATGGCTGAAGCACCGCCCAGGTTTCCGGTGAAACTTTTTTACTGATGGCCAGCATCGTGGCTTCGGGGTTGGCCGGAATTCCCACCAGGCTGAACTCCAGAAGTTCCCAGCGCCGATACATGCGCCGCACCGCGGCCAGTTCCGGGCGCTCGGCGATTTCCGCCGGGGTCGGCCCAGACACCTCCCGCGGGGCGAAGCCAACGCTGTAGGACGTCAGCACACCGTCCTGGGCCAAAGCGAACACATCGCGGGCGAATTGGGTCTTATCCGTGCAGCGGTACTTGGCCAACACCCGGTCGCCGCGGGTCTTGACCCACTGGGCCACGCCAACCGGCCGGGTGGTGTCGTGGTTGTAAAAGACGGTCAGGCCGGCGTAATTCTTTTTCAACAGCCCGGCGGGCAGCACCACCTCGCCGTCCCGATCCACCGCGGCGGTGGAAATGCAGGCGACAATCTGGCGGCGGCCGGGTTGAACCTCCAGCACCTCGCCGACAAACGATTTGCGTAGCAATCGGTCCATATGTTCACCTGACCAAGTCCCCAGCGGTCAGCCGGCCGCGATCAGCGGCGGCTACGCCGTAGTTTTCAGTTTTCCGTTTTTAGTGGGCGCTCCCCCGGGGGTGTGGCCGGCCATGGGGCGGGGACATACCCACGGGCGGCATGAATGCCGCCACTGAGACGTTGGGGGCTTGGCGCTATCGCCGCTGGCCGGCGTTGGCCAAGAAATCCGGCCACACCCCTCCTCGGCGTCCACCGACTGCCTGCTGAAACCTGAAAACCTTTACCGGCGTTCACGATCCATCCATTTTTATCGAAGCGCCGCCGGGGGCCGGTGCGTCCGCGTTCTGGCTGGGATGTCCCACCAACGAACGCGCCTCCGTGGCGCTTAATTGCAATTGGCGGCTGAGCAGGTTGATCGCGATCGCCCGTTCCAGATGGCCGCACGCGACGGCCCGATTAACCGCCAACAGCAACTTCGTTTCCCGTGCCACCGGCGCATGGCTCGAAAATCCCGCGGGTCGCGGAAGAGCGCGACTCGACAAAGCCTGGTCGCCAGGGGGCGACGCGAGCGGCGGCAAGGCGGGTTGGCCAGCCGGCGAATTGGCATCCGGTGGCCACGCCGCTCCAGCGGCGGCGCCTCCGTTGGCGCCGGATGGGACGACCGGTCCTTCGGTGATCGCTTCCGCAGCGCGATTGGGATTCACGTAACGGGCGCCGTCGCCCGGGGCGGCGTAGCCGGTCGCTTCACGAATTTCATTGGCGGTCAACACGCCGGCATGGATGGCGATCTGCGTCTTCTGCAGCTCGAAGGTTTCATCGGCGGGAACGGGATTATCCGCCGCCAGAAACAAGCGCTCGCCATAGCGGGGAGTGAGCCTTTCGTTGAGTTTCTGCTCCAGAATCAGCACCCGGGGCAAAATGGTCTGTCGGGCGTATAGGGTCAGGCTGGCCTGCAGGTTGGCGTAGGTGGCGTCCTTGCTAAGCAGCGCTTCCGGCACGCCGAAGGCGTTGGCCAGGCGACGCAAGGCCTGCCGGCTGATTTCCAAAGGCCCTAAATCGGTCGGCGGATAGCGGGTGGGCACGAACGTGCCGGACTGCTCGGCCACCAGGATGCGCCCATTGCCGTGCCTTTGAAACTTTTCATTCCACAATTGCTCGGCTCGTTCGGCTTCGCGGCGGGTAAGCTGATCCTTGGGGATGAAGGTGCCATCGATGCGGGCGCGATTGTCCATCAGGCTGTTTTCGTAGAGGTTGTATTTGGCGGCCAGTTCGGCCTGCAGAAAGGCGCTACGCAGCGGGGCGTGGCGGCCGCCATAGGGGTCTTCCACGGCCGGAAAACGAAAATCAATTACCTCGTCCTTGGGCAATTGAATCCAGGCACCCGTCAATGCGGGCATGTATTTGTAACCCAGTACGGCCAGATCGCTGTTCCGGATCGGCAGTACGCGCTGGGTCGGCAGCACCTTGATTCGCCGCACCGGTTCGAACGGCCCCGGTTCCAGCAGCCAATAGGACCCGCCAAAGACTTCCAGGTACAGCTCGGTCATGTAGCGCAGTTGAAAACCGTTCAGGCCGTCGTTGTCCTTCTCCAGCAGGTCCAGCAGCGGGTGGGCCGTGATTTCTTCCACGGCCTGAGCACCGGCCAGGGTGCGGGCCAGATTGGGATTGCCCTTGAACCGGCGGAAGACGGCTTTTTCGACCATTTGGGTGGGATGGGAGACGACGGCCTTTTCCCCCGCGCGGCGGCGCGCGTAAAGCCGAAACTGCACGCGGGCTACGGACGCTGCGTTGCAATTGGCGCAGGTGTAGACGAGATCGTTGGTCAGATATTCCAGCATGAGCTGGGCATCGGTGGGAATAGGCCGGCCGCCGGTGTTGGTCAGCAAGGGCGAACCCAGCGTGATCCAGAAATCCCCGGTGGACTTTTGGGTCGTATCCATGCCCAAGCTATAGCCGCACTGGACGAACGATAAACCGACGCCGGGCAGGGGCTCGTAACGGCGGTGTTACCGGGTTTATGGTTTCGGGTTTTCAAGTTTCTGGTTGTGTCGCCACAGTAGCACCGCGTTTTAACGCGGTAAACCGGGACGCACGAGACCGCAGTCGCGCCGCGGGGCTACAGGGACCTCCCGGATTCCTGGGCGCGGTCGTTCGCCGGGTCGCGCTGGAATTGAAAGCACCGCGTTTTAACGCGGTGAAGGCCGGCGCAGGGCGGCTAAAGCCTTCACCAAGGCCCGAGAGACCACGGCGCGACGGGCGGTGGAAGTCGCCGCCAACAGCGTCAACGTGCGGCGAAACTGCCTCGCCGCCGCGGCGGGATGGCCATTTTCCATGAGGCAGCGGCCATAGGCGAAACGGGCCATCGGCCAATGCGGCCCGAAATGCACGGCCCGGCAATAATAATGCAACGCCTCCTGGCGCTGGCCAAGCATTTCCAAGTCCAGCGCTAAAGCGTAGAGCGCCTCGGGATCGTAGGGTCGCCCGCGGATGGCCGCCCGGAAGTGCGGCAGCGCGGCGCCATACCGCCGCTGTGCCTCCAGCGTGTTGGCCAGCTGCAGCTGCAAGTCGGCGGAGGCGGGAAAAGCTTTAATCTCGCGCCGCAGATCGGTCAGCAGCCGCGGCCCCCCGCCCAAGTGCTGGTCGCAGGCGATGATCGCCACCGCGGCGTGGAGATACCGGGGATCTGCCCGCAGGGTGCGCCGGTAACAGGCCTGTGCGGCGGCATAGTCGCCGGCCGCGAAGTAGACACCGCCGAGATCAGCGTCGAGCAGGGCATTCGCGCCATGGGTTCGCTGGAAGGTTCGGCGTAACAGGGCGATCCCCCGGGCCACCTGGGCCGGATCATGTCCATCGCGGGCCATGTTTTCCAGGGCCACGGCGCAATCCGGGTAGTATTTCAAAACGTGGGTCCACACGTGAACCGGTGGAAAATACACCCAGCTTTGGGCCCACGTGAGCACCCCCAAAACCGCCAGCAGGATGCCCGAAACACCAGTTCCAAGGAGAGCTTCCGGTTTGTGGTTTGTGGTTTCTGGTTCTGCCTGCGGCCCTCGGCCGCCTAACCGGCCACTGGAAACCAGAAACCAGAAACCTTCTATCGTCAGGGCGATCAATCCGATGCAGGCCATATATTGCAGATGGTCGGCGACGAACGAGCGTAACAGATAACCCCAGGAGATAAAGCCCAGGACCGGGGCAATGGTCAGCCCATAAAAGGCCGCCGCGGTGAAAGGTCCGCGGCCAATCTTGCCCCGCAACAGGAACAGCGCCACCGGCACAGCGGCGGCGGTTAAGGGAAAAAGCCACTGCACTCCACCCAGGGCGGCGACAGACCAGCGCGGGTATATCTCCAGCAGCGGCCAGGGCCAAAAGAGTTTCAGCGGATAAAACCATAAGTCCTTGCCGGCGATAAGCAGACGCTGGCCCAGGGTGAACTGCAGCGCGCCTCCCATGGCTGGTGTGCCGCCGGTTTCCACGCCGACGGTCATGCGGGCCATCCACCAGGCCGCCAGAAACCAGGGCACGTACACCAGAATATCGCGCCAGGTCAGGCGGCCCCGCTTCCACCAGAGCAACAGCAGCAATATCGCCGGCAAAGTGCACGCCGCCGTCTTGGCCAGCAGCGCCAGGACAAAAAACAGCAGCGCCAGAAAATACCAGGCAAGGTCGCGCCAGAGTAGAGCCCGCTTCGCCGGGGGCGAACAGGCTTGGGGCGAGTCGCGTGAAGGTTTCCTGGCGGCGACCTGATAATGCGGTGCTCGGGCACGCGATTCGAGGCCAACCGCTGGATTATCATCCGGCGCCCCACCGAGTTTTGCGAAGCGCAGCCAGGCTAGAACGGCGACGAAATAGCACAGTGCGGACAACAGGGTTTTTTGCTCGGCTACCCAGGCGACGGTTTCCACCTGCACCGGATGAATCGCAAAAATGGCGGCGATAAGCCAGGCGCTTTTCAGGCCCAGACGCTTCAGAATCCGCCAGAGCAGCAGCCCGTTGATCGCCTGCAGGACTATGCTGAAAAGATGATAGTCCAGGGGGTTCACACCCCAGAGCATGTGCTCCAGTAAGAAGACGCTGTAGGCCAGGGGATAATATTCATCGGTGACTCCGCCTGCGCCCCGCCAGATGTACCAGAACCCCGACCAGTGCCGCACGAAGAAGTTCCCGACAATCCATTGATCATCCCAAATAAAGCCGGCGCGCAGCAGCGGCCCATAGGCGAATAACACCAACGCCGCCAAACCGGCGACGGCAAAAACGGCCGGCCAAAGGGATGATTTATGCGATGACATTCAACGGCATTGTAGCAGCGTGGTTTAAGGCCAGCACGACGCGGTCACGCCGCGAACGTGCGGAGATATCCTGGATCCCGGGTGCTACCGTTCACCGGGCTAAAGCCACGGTGCTCTTGTCGGACGGGCGAGTCGCCCTGGTGAGCTGAAGCCCTCGTTCTTCCACCCAAGCTGGCGTAGATCATAAGCGGGGCGGTTGGGCTTGGGAGGGCTGCGGCGAGGCAAGCGACGCCATCTGGCGGACATCGTAACGCTCGGTTAAGGCTGCGTTGCGGCAGGGGGGCGCGCCGGTGCGGTCGCCGGCGCTGTGGCGACGGGACGGGTTGCCCGCGGAGGCGCGGCAAGCTCCTGAACCCGCACCTGAACCGGCGGAGGCGGCGCCGTCGGGCGGACCGGCCGTACCGGCGGTCGCGGCGCCAGCACGCTTAGAACGGTCTGCACTTTCGCCTTCTGTTCGGGACGCTGCGGCAACAGCACCGCGATCAGAGGATGGGGCGGCGGCTGGTACAGGAAGGCGGCGCCACTGTTGAAACTTGCCGGTGAATGCAGGGCGGTGGCGGGCTTATACGGATGTTGCTGGCAGCCGGCCAAGAGCAGCACCAGCCCACCGAGGCAGCTAGCGTGTTTCAGCCGGCCTTTGATTTTCAGTTTTCGGTTTTCAGCATCCCTACCGCGCTGCATACGCTACCCCGTCTGGAAAAATAGTGGCTCAAGGTGTTTGCGGCGGCTGAATAGGGCTGTCGCCATTCTTATTGTCCAGTAAGCGCGACACTTCCATGCAGTCTTTATCTCCCCGCCCGCTGAGATTCACGATAAGGATCTGGGACGGGTCCATGGTCCGGGCCAGGTGAAGCGCGAAGGCGACGGCGTGCGCAGATTCCAGGGCTGGAATAATGCCTTCGTGACGGGCCAACACGCCAAACGCTTCCAGGGCCTGCTCATCAGTGACGGCATGGTACTGGGCGCGGCCGGTATCCTTCCAATAAGCGTGCTCCGGACCGACGCCGGGATAGTCCAGTCCGGCGCTAACGCTGTGCACGTCGGCGGTCTGGCCCTCTTCGTTTTGCAACACATAAGAAAGCGAGCCATGCAGCACGCCCGGCCGGCCGCGCAGCAACGATGCGGCGTGCGCGCCCGGCTCGGCGCCGCGCCCCCCCGCCTCCACGCCAAAAAATTTAACTTGCCGGTCCTCCACGAAGGGATAAAACATTCCGGCCGCATTGGATCCGCCGCCAACACAGGCCACCAGCGCCGCGGGCAAGGTTCCCAGCATCCGCAGGGCCTGGCGCCGGGTTTCCTGGCCAATCACGCTCTGAAAATCGCGGACCATGCGCGGGAACGGATGCGGGCCGACCACGCTGCCGATGATGTAGTGGGTATGCTCCACCGATCCCATCCAATCGCGCATGGCTTCGTTGGTGGCGTCTTTAAGTGTGCGGGAGCCGCTTTGCACCGTTATGACGCCGGCGCCCAGGAGCCGCATGCGAAAGACATTCAGCGCCTGGCGCCGCACATCCTCCGCGCCCATGTACACATCGCAGCTTAAGCCAAACGCCGCCGCCGCCGTCGCGGCGGCCACGCCGTGCTGGCCGGCGCCGGTTTCGGCGATGATCCGCTTTTTTCCCATGCGCCGGGTCAGCAAACCCTGGCCGATGGTGTTATTGATTTTGTGCGCCCCGGTATGGGCAAGGTCCTCGCGTTTCAGATAGATTTTCGCCCCGCCACCAAGTTCGCTTAGCCGCCGTGCGAAATACAGAGGCGTGGGCCGACCGGCAAATTCCCGCAGGTACTGTTCCAACTCATCCTGAAACCGCGGATCCCTCCGGGCCTGGTCATATTCCTGCTCCAGTTGCCGCACCGCGGCCATCAATGTTTCCGGCACGTATACGCCGCCGTAGGGACCAAAATGGCCCGCTGCATCCGGTACCGCCGCCGTCGCGACGTCGGGCCGTTTTGCCTCGAATAAGCGCCGTGAAGAAAGCCGCGGCGGATCCGCCAAAGCTTCGCAGGGAGGTATTGCCGTTACGCTCATCAGACCGTCTCCATCGTTATGATAGGGGGCCAATACGCATGGGGCGAATTATAACCCGTTCAAGGCGTCGCGACGTCCTCACGTGCGGTTCTGCGATTCTGTCCTGAAAATGGGGGGCAGGCACCTCGCTGCGGCGAGTAGCCCCGCGGCAGCGGATAAACTGTGGCGACTGGGGCGCCGGTGACGACCGAGACGCCTGCGTTACGACCATTTTCACGCTCCGCAGGTCGAAGACTCGCCGCTGGAGACTGTCCGTAGGGGCATGAGGAACCGCCTTGAAAATGATCCGATCGGGGTAGGGAAGGCCGGTTGATTCCGGCCTCCCCTCCCGCCAAACCGGACGGGCGGATTTCCCGCATCCGGCTTTCCAGTCAGTGAGCCATCTTCTCGCCTTGTCGAGTCGCCCTCTTCCGCGACTTGCAACCCTTCGCTCCATGCCCGTTACGGTACTTCTTCGCTACTATGGTTGCTCTGACTCCTGCCGGCCTGGCCTGCTTCGGTGTGCCAGCACTGTTGCCAACAGGTCTCACGGATTCAAGCCTTCCAGCCATACCATCTCCAACCACCCCCTGCCGCCCCGTTGTCACGTTCGCTTGGTCGAGTGGGCTTTCCCAAAGTGCAGAATTCAGGCTTCGCCATTCTCCAGCTGGCTCGCCGCAGCATCAGGTCGCCGAAGAGGGCGACTCGACAAAGTCCTGCCCGCCCGCTGGCGGGGCGAGCGGCCAGTCCTGGGCGACCGGCGTGGGAACGGGACCGCAACGCGCGCCAGGCGCGCGTGCACTGAACCTTCACCCTCGTTGCGGCGCAGCAAAAACTGCGGAAACTTTACCCGTCAATCGAAGATTGACGGGACACTGGGGCGGACGGCGGCATCCGTCGGCGAGGCGCGGTTATGCAGGAAACCCTTAAAAGCGCGCTCGACGCGTATCTCCGCGATTCGCTTGCCGACCACGCGATCATTACCCGCCCATGGGGCGCGGGGAAGATCTATTATTGGAAACACGCCGCGGTGTCCCAAATCAAGCGCCTCGACGTGGAGGGACAGCGGCGGTGGCGGACCGCTTATGTGTTACTGTTTGGCGTGGCAACCGCTGAAGTTCTCCACGCGTCCGTCTTTTTTGCTTTGTATCCGGTCATAGCGGGAAGGGTTGCTGAACTCGACTTTTGCCGTGCTTCGGGAGCGTAATTGCTCGAATCCTTCGGAATTCACGGTGGCAGGGCGAGTTTTTGCACGCCCCGTCTTTGATACGGCTGTGCAAAAAGTCCGCACCATCCTGAAAGGCCTGTGCAATCACGCTTTGCGGTTCCCTGAAATCGGCAAAAGTCCAACTCAAGATGTGGATAAAGATGAAAACTTGTCGGGGATAGCGGCCCGGGCGGCGCTCCAACGCCTCATTTTCACGACACCAGGCGGAGCTGCAGCGGGGCCGGGGCCCGCGCTGGCTCAGGCTGCCAATGTGGGTCAAGCGGCGTCTGCAGCCCGGCGCTACCGGGTTTACCTCTTTCGCCTGCGGCCAGCGGCCTTTCCCCGGCCAGTGTGAAGCGCGCCAGAGGATGAACACGGCAGCGCAACCAGGGCGCGCTGACCGCGGCGGGCCACCGCCGGACTTCCGCGAGGGTAAAGCCTTTGGCTACCGAGGTCCGGGCGTCGTGGCGATTTACGCCCGATGCCAGCACCGTCATCAGCCAAACCCAGATGCGGGCACTGCTCCAGCGTAAAAGATCGTTGACAATCACGCCCCGGCGACTGACCCGCAACAGTTCGCGCAGCGCCGTCAAAACCGCGGCGTCATCGAGATGATGCGTGAACATGCTGCAGATCGCGTAATCCACGCTGCCGTTGGCCAGCGGCAAACGCAAAGCGTTACCGCGCACCAACTGCAACTCCGGCCGCCGCCGCGTCCAGGCGCCAGCATAGGCCAGCGTGGCGGCATGAATATCGAGCGCCACGAGTTGAATCCGCTGACCGTGGGCATCGGCCCAGCGCAAAATCGCCTCGGGAATATCGGCCGAACCCGTCGCTACATCGGCAATGACAATCGGCCCATCCTGCGGCAGCCATTGCCTGGACCAATCCTGCAGATGCAGCAGCACCGCCCGCGTGCCACCCAGGTAACGATTCACCCGGCGGATGAACCGCAGAATTCGCGCCAAGCTCCGGAGATCCACGTCCGGTTCATCCATCCATTCGCGCAGGTGGATCGGCCGACCGCTCGCAGGAACCGGCGCGCCGGTCGGAGCATGGAAAGTTGGCTCTACCATGAACGACTCGCCCCGCCTTCGCCCATCCGAAATAATGCCATTGACAACGGCACCGCGGTTTCCCAATACCGGGTCGGCCAGCGATGACGGCAGCGTGCCAACACAGTTATTGGCCTTCGATCGGTCAGGTCGTCGCGGGCCGGACGGAGCACTATGTTACCATCAATACGTGCTCGCGTCTGGCAATTTTGGCGGGCGACGGCAAGAGCGGCGTCTGGACCCGCGCAGTCCGAACGGTTGCCGGCAGGCCGGGCGAGACCAATCCCGTTGGCCCCGACGTGACGACGGACTTAATGACGGATTGCCGAGGTCGTGGCCTTGAGCGATGATGCCGATTTACTTGCGCAAGGCGGAAACGCTGGATGAGTGTTGAACATCTAATTCTGCAGATCGCGGTCATTCTGATGGTGACGCGCGTTGGCGGCGCGACCCTGCGCTGGCTGGGCCAGCCGGAAGCCATCGGCGAAATCATCGGTGGACTATTGCTCGGGCCATCCGTGCTGGGGCTGATCGCGCATGGCGCGGTACTGCAGTGGCTGTTTCCCGCCCGCGGAAGCCCATCTCTGAACCTGCTGGCCGAACTGGGCGTCATGTTTTTCATGTTCATCGTAGGACTGGAGCTGGATCCTTTAAGTCTACGCGGCCAGGGGAAAGCGGTTATCGCCACCGGTTTAACCAGCCTACTGGGCTCATTCGCTGGAGCCTTAGTCCTGGCCTGGGTCTTGGTGCAGAGGGGCGCGCTGCGGGGCAGCCCGGGAGCGTCCGTGGCGTGTATTTTGATGTCGGCTACAGCCATGGCCATGACCGCATTTCCGGTGTTAGCGCGCCTTATCAACGACCAAAATCTGCAAAAAACCGCGGTGGGCAGGTTCACCATCGCCGCGGCGGCGGTACTGGATATGGCGGGCTGGTGTCTGCTGGCGGTGGTCTACGATATGGCGCGGGCGCAAATCTCCGGTCATGGCGGGTCGGCGCTCGGGGCGCTGTGGGTAGGCGTGAAGACGGCGGTATTGGCGACGGCCTATGTGGTGGTGATGATGTTTTTTGTCCGCCGCTTTCTTTGGCGTTTTCAGGCTCATTTTGAAGTCCACGCACAAATTACGCGCAACACGCTGGCCTTGACGTTGCTGCTGGTATTGGCCAGCGGCCTGGCCGCCCAGACCACGGGCATCAACCCCATCTTCGGTGCCTTTATGATGGGCCTGATTTTTCCTTCCGATGAAAATTTCGTGCACAACATCACCGCCAAACTGGAAGATATCACGCTGCTGCTGCTCATGCCCATTTTCTTCGCCACTATCGGGCTGCACACCAACCTTGCCCGTCTGCACAGCGCTGCGATCTGGCAAAGCTGGGCCTGGCTGGTCGGGGGCTTGTTTTTCCTTAAATTTTTCAGCACTACCATCGCGGCCAAGGCGACCGGTGTCCGTTGGGCGGACACGGGCCTGGTGGGACTGCTGATGAACACCCATGGCGTGGTGGAACTGGTCGTCCTGGGACTGGCCTACGACATGCACGCCATCAATTCCCAAACGCTGGCCCTGTTGATTCTGGCCCTCCTGGCGATCACGGTGGGCGCGTCGGGGTTGGTGCGATTGATTTTTATTCCGCTGCGCCGTCGCGAGCGGCGCGCGTCCCTGGCCGCCGGCGCCACGGAAACCCAAAAAACCCGGCGTCATATTCTCGTGCCCCTGGTCAATGCGGCTACGGCGGCGGCCCTGGTCCGGACGGCCGCGACGCTTCTGGGCGGGGAGTTGGGGCGCATTTCCGCGGTGCGTTTGCGCGAACCCAGCGAATGGCATCTGGGGCGCGGAACGTTCGCCGCAGGCGAGCCGGAGGTGCTGGACGTAGCGCGGCGCGAAGGGGACAGCCTTAAAATCCAGCTGGATACCGTCAGTTTTTCCAGCCGCCGTATCGCCCGCGACATTTGCCGCTTGGCCGCCTATCAACACGCGGACTGGATTGTATTGGGCAGCCACCACGGCATCTTGGATACGTCGGCGCTGGGCGGAATAGTGGCTCGGGTGTTGAGGAAGGCGCCTTGTCCCGTCGCCATTCTCATCGGACAGAAGATGCCTCCGGTGCGGCAGGTCCTGGTTCCCTATTTGGGTGAACCGCAGGATACCGGAGCGCTGCTGGCGGCGCAGCACATCAGCCGCCATGCGGGCGTGCAGGTGACCATTTTGCACGTGGTCAAACCGCACCGGCCGCCGGTCGAGTCGCCCCTGGGGGTGAAAGAGCTGGCGAATCGACTTATGCCGGCCGCCGCCGGCGCCAACCCGGTGCGGATGCAAGTGCTCGAAAGCGATTCCCCCGCCGCGGTGGTGGCGGAAAAATCCAGGGACTACGACCTGATTATTCTGGGCATATCGCCGCAGTGGAAACTGCATGAACAACTTTTGGGCCGCGCCCAAATCTCCGTCGTCCGTCAGTGTGCCTGCCCCACCTTGGTGGTGCAGACCCCGGCCCAACGCGGCCGTGCAGCGAAATGGAGGGCCAGCTTGTGGGCTTAGGACCCGCCAGGCAATCAGCGGTACAATCTGGCTGGTTTTGGGGGCCGCTGGCTTGGTTACTCGGTTACTCGCTCCTTACCGACCCATTGGGCGGGGTAAGTTCGCCGCTGGCGCTTCGCCATTGGCCCAAATCTTTGCGCGTTGTTTATACAGGTTATGTCTTAGCGGCTCCTGGTCAAAATAACGGGTCGCCACCGGGGATTTTTCCGGTGCGCCGACCAGAGCCACGCTGATCTGCCGATATCCATCGGACTATCGGCAGGGCCAGGAATCAGATGCGCCTTCCTCCGGTCAGGGAGTCGCAAGGAGATGATGCGGGCCTTTCCCCTGGCGAGAAGGCGAAGCGAGACCGGCTTTGGCCAAAAGGGCGCCGCGCAGTATAACATGGTCATGCCCGCACCGTTCGTACCAGGCCGCCACCACCGTCTTAAGGGAATGACGTGGCTGCGCACGATTTTTACTCTGGCCGCGGGGCTGCTTCTGTTGGCGCTGGTTACCGAAGCATTCGTTCGCCTACGCAGCTACGGACGAGCTTTGGATCATTACGGCGGCCAGCAGCCGCTCAAGCGGATTGTCATGGTGGGTACACCCCCGTGGCTTTCTGGAACCATTCTCGATCAACTGGCGCGCGAGGCGGTCATCTACACCTGCCGGAATCCGAAACATCCCAACTATGCCGCGGAGTTGCGCAATCCACTTAACGGCGAAATTCTCAAGCGAATCGGCGCGCATTATCTCGACCGTCAGACGCAGGGGATGAACGCCTGGATCCAGCGCATCCTTTTTGTGCGGCGGGTGTGGTTGCGGCACGAACAGATCATCGAAATTGCCGCCCGTTATCGCCAGCCTCTGGCGCTGGTCAGGCACGGTGGCTTCTACTATCTGATCAGCACTGGCCAGACGCGTCTGCCGGGGCGCTATAGCGCCCGCGACGTGGCGCCCTTATCCTGGCTGATCCGCATTACCGGTAGCGGAGCGAAAATTCCACCGCCCGGACAACGGTTCCATTCCTCCCGCATCAACACGGCCCGGCAGATCCTGCGCCTCCTGATCCATCAACCGTTCGCCTGGCAGATTCGCACGGTGAATGTCAGCAACCTCAAGGGCCGCCTTGATCCGCTGGCCCCGTGGATCACCCTGCGCACCATCTATGGAAGCCAGATTCGTTGGGGGCGGCCGCCGGGAAAGGAGGGGTTTTTGGAGGTGCCCGCCCGCCGGAAGATAGCTTCGTTGCTGGCTATCTATCGGCAGTATCGTCGCATTGACGCCGGCCGGGCGTATGTGGATATCCGCGGCGACGCCGTGCTGGTTCCCCGCCCCGCCGCACCGTCCGCGGCCAGCGCCGCGAGTCTCCGCGGCTGAACCGCTGGTTTGATTTTCGCCCGGCGCTTTGTAGGATGGCGGTTTGCGGTTTCGCCCCGCTTCCGGGCGCGGCCTGACCCGCGGATGACATGGGGCCTGCATATGTTTTTGGTCCGGTTCCCTGGCTGTTGCCGAAATGCCGGCAGGAGTAGGTAAGGATGTTGCGCATTGGTTCCCTGGGGGCTGGCGGCCGTGGCACGTTGTGCCAACTGGTGCATCGGCCGCAAGAAGGCGTTGAGTTGACGGCGATCTGCGATCTTGACCCCAAGGTGCACGACGATTATCGCAAGACCGTCCGACCGGATATTGCCGTGTATACCGATTACCGGCGGATGCTCGCCGAGGCCGCGCTGGATGCGGTTTTCGTGACCACACCGGACTTTTTGCACGAGGCGATGGCGGTGGCCGCGCTGGAGCGCGGCATCGCGGTCTACCTGGAAAAACCCATGGCCATCACGGTGGAAGGATGCGACCGTATATTGCGCGCCGCCCGGAAAAGTAAGGCGAAACTTTATGTAGGCCACAACATGCGTTTTTTCCCGGTGATCCGGACGATGAAGCAGATCATCGACTCCGGTCGAATCGGGCCGGTGCAGGCGATCTGGTGTCGGCACTTCGTCGGATACGGCGGGGATGCGTTCTTTAAAGACTGGCATTCCGAACGGAAATACACCACCGGCCTGCTGCTGCAAAAGGCGGCCCACGATATTGACGTGATTCATTATTTGGCCGGGGCCTACACGGTACGCGTGGTCGGCATGGGCCGCCTGAGCGTTTACAACCAGGTGACCGATCGCCGTCCGCCCAACGAACGCAGTAAGACCGGTTGGAAGATGACCAACTGGCCGCCGTTGGCTCAAAAACAATTAAGCCCGGTGATCGACGTGGAAGACCATTCCATGATGCTGATGCAGTTGGCCAGCGGAGCCCAGGCTTCCTATCAACAATGCCATTACACGCCGGATTCCCATCGGAACTACACCGTGATCGGCACGCAGGGCCGGATTGAAAACTGCGGTGATTTTTCCACCGAGGCCGCCGAGGCGGTTATTCGGATCTGGGATCGCCGGGTAGGCTACCTGGAAAATGGAACTGAGGCGGTCAGCGTACCGCCGATTTTAGGTTCGCATGGCGGCGCAGATCCGCTGATTGTGGATGATTTCCTTGGGTATTTGAAGACGGGCCGCCGTGAAGGCGCCGATCCGCTGGACGCCCGCGCCGCCGTGGCCGCCGGCTGCCTGGCCACGCAATCCCTGCGCGAAGGCAATCAGCCCTTTGACGTGCCGGAGTTCCGGGGTTAGGTTGGAACAGCCATCCCCAGCGCCAGATCCGGCGCACCGGCACCTGGTCCCCCGCCCGCAGGCTTCCCGAAGGGCAGCGTCGCCATTAAACTAGACTTCGGTTCGTGGCGCTGTTGCTGGAAAAGGATTTTCCCATGCCCGTTGAAATCACGATGCCAAAGCTTTCCGATACCATGACCGAAGGCACACTGGTCAAATGGCTAAAAAAGGAAATGGACCCCGTGCAGCCCGGTGACATCCTCGCGGAAGTCGAAACCGATAAAGCCACGCAGGAACTCGAAGCGTTTGAACCCGGGGTGATCGCCAAAATTGTCTCGCCGGAGGGGGCGAAGGTCCCGGTCGGCGGCCTGTTGGTATTGCTGGCCAGTCCGAGCGAAGATGTCGCCGCGGTCGCCCAGGGCGCCGCCCAGGTTGGTCGGCCTTCGGGGCCGCCACCTCCCGCTGCCGCCAAAACGCCGCCCGGCGAGCCGCTTCCGGCGCGCCGGGACGCGGCGGTGGCCGGGCGAGCTTCCGCCCCGGCGCCAGGCGTGGCCGCGTTCGTCGCTGCGGCCTCCGCAACCGCAGCCCAACCAGGAACCAGAAGCGAGAAACCGGAAACGACCTCGGCGACTGCGCCTCCGCTGCGGATCTCGCCGTTGGCCCGCCGCATCGCCCAGGAAAAGGGGGTTGACCTCGCCGGCCTGCGCGGTTCAGGGCCGGATGGCCGGATCATTAAACGGGACATTCTGGCCGCGGCGGCCCTTGTCCCCGCGTCCCCGCGCCCCCGCGTCCCCGCGTCTCCTCTTGCCGGCGCCGCCCCCCTGTCGTCACGCTTCGCCCGGGAGCCTTCCCAACTGCAACCGCAAACCGTGCCCCTGGCCAGCATGCGCCAAACCATCGCCCGCCGTCTGCTGCAAGCCAAGCAAACGATACCCCACTTTTATATGTCTATGGATGTCGTCGTTGAGCCGCTGCTGGCCTTGCGCCAGGCCGCCAACGAACAGTTGGCCCCGATGAAACTAAGCGTCACCGACTTTATGGCCCGCGCCACCGCCCTGACCCTGGCCCAAAGCCCCGCGGTTAACGCCAGCTTCACCGACGCGGCCATTATCCGCCATGGCACGGTACATCTCGGCGTGGCCGTGGCGCTACCGGACGGATTGGTCGTGCCGGTGATCCGTGACGCCCAACTGAAGGATGTCCGCCAGATTTCGACCGAGCTGCGGGCTTTGGCCGAGGCCGCCCGCGCCGGAAAGCTCAAGGCCGAACAAATGAGCGGCGGGACCTTCACCCTGAGCAATCTGGGGATGTACCCGGTGCGCGATTTTCAGGCGATCATCAATCCCCCGGAAGCCGCCATCCTGGCCGTCGGGGGTGCCGCTCCGCGCCCGGTGGTGAAAAACGGCCAAGTGGTAGCGGCGGACGTTTTAACACTGTCCCTGTCCGCGGATCACCGCGTCATCGATGGCGCTGTCGCCGCCGCCTTTCTCGGCAAACTCAAGACGCTTCTGGAAAATCCTCTGGGCATTTTAATCTAGCGCATTTTTCACTTAGCTCTGGCGCATTTACGTAAA
>JAJYFE010000185.1 GCA_021785435.1 Planctomycetota bacterium | reverse complement strand
TGATGCCGGCGCAGAGGAAAGAAACCTGGTCCGGCTTTTCACCCAGGTAGCCCATCAACTGCTCGAAGGTGCCCTGTACGCTGTGGCAAAATCCCACCGCCTTGACCCCGCTGGTGCGGGAAATAGTCTGCATGTTCATGCTCATGGGGTTGGAGTAATTGATCAACAGAGCGTTGGGACAAAGCTCCTCCATATCCCGGCACAAGCCGGTGAGCATGGGAAAGGTGCGCAAGGCGCGAAACAGCCCGCCGGGGCCGGTGGTATCGGCGATGGTGAAGTTCAGGCCGTATTTGCGGGGAATCTCGAAATCGACCAGGGTGCTGTCGAATCCGCCAATCTGGACCATGTTGATGACGAAATCGGCGCCGCGCAGGGCTTGGCGGCGATCCACGGTGGCTTCAATAGTCGGATGCGCGTCCAGCGAACGGGCGATTTTCCGGCACAGGGCCGCACCGACAGCCAACCGGCCCGGACTGATATCCATGTAACTGAAACAGGCATCCTTAAATTCCGGGAAACTGAGGATATCACCGGTAAGCGCACGGGAAAACGATACGCTACCGGCGCCAATCATGGCCACTTTAGTCATTGTTTCTTACCCTTTCCGCAAAAAACTCTCGCCCCCCGACGGCGCCCCGCCGGCCCCGGCGGAAGCACCCGTTCACCCTTGCTGGTAACGGGTCCGGTGGGACCTGCACCACGACTACGCTCCAAGGCGGATAGTGAATTCCGCCACATTAAGCGGGCCGCGGAAATCAACGCTCACGCGGGGCACCCACATCTCGAACCTCGACTTGTGGTCGGATGTGTAGGAATTAAACGGAGCCAGGGGCCAGTTCAGCTGGAAGCCTCTGGCTCCCGTCACGGTGATCGGTCCAAGGACAAATCCACCCCCCAGCACGTGTGAACTAATGGAAAACCCCTGCGTTCCCAGTTCATAAATCGGGCCGGCGAGGCCAATGATCTTGCGATCGAGCACACGGAGTGTGAAGGCTGCGCTAAACGGACCACGCGTGGCGGCCGGATCGACCGACATCTGTATCCACAGCGTCCGATGGTCCAGCGGCCGCAGCCGCACGGTGCCGACGAACGTCTTATAGACAGCCCGGACCCAGAATTCGCCGTCAGCCTGTCCCACCTCGCCGCCGCATGGAAAATAGTCGTGCGCTGCGTCAGGCGCTGCGGCAAAGGTTGAGTTTTCCGGTTGGTGCTTGGAATGTGATCCGTCGATGATCAGCCCTGTCTTCTCGTGCCAGACGCTGAAAAGTTTCTGCCGCTCCAGCGCGAATGGATTATGGCGGTAGGCGGGGTCCTCCGCATTTCCAGCACGGATCGCGGAAAGCCCTAAACACCACGGTCCGGCCCGAAAAAGACCTGCCGGCAGCGTAAGCGAAGCGCGGTGCCGCCGTTGGTCCGTAGGCGGAGCAGCGAACGGACCAGGCTTCCAGTAGGTAAAATTTTCGACGTGCCTGGCCAGGGTCTCGGGGTTTACTGGCCTGTCCGGTGGGGTCTTGGCCAGCCAGCCCGCCATATGCAATGCCGCCAGGCCGCGCCCTTCCGGCGTGCCGGAAAAGGCGAAGAGCCCCCAGACGCGAGGGCAGTCGTAGAAGGCATCCGCGGGCCGGGGCGACGGATCGTACCGCGCCCGCTCGTCGATCAGATCAAGGAAGGTTCCATCGGGGTAGCAGAAGTCGGCGTGAAACCGCGCCGCGCGGGCGACGGCCTCGGCAAAGATAGTTTCGCCTGTCCACGCAGCCATCAGCCCCATGCCAGTCAGCGTGATATAGTTATAAGATGGTGTCGGGCCGCCCGAGCGCTGTAGATCTGAGTGCTCGTCCCAGTAGCCGTCCGGATGCATGTCCCTAGCTAACGCGCGGGCGATAGGCAGCGCCAGGTGGCAGAAATCCGGCCGTTCCAGCACCACGCCGGCTCGATAGACGGTCGACAGGTACAGCATCACATGATTGGTGCCGGTGCCCGTCACACGGGCCACGAACCGACGGACTCCCTGAAGTCTGAGCAATTTCTCTTCAAGCAAAGTCTGGCACGCCCGGCTGATCTTGTCAGACCAGGCCTCCAGTGCGAAACTTGCACGCGCTGGATACAGCAGGCGCAGGGCCTCCAGCCATGCGTAGGTAAGACGTTGGTCAACGCCGCATACCTGGTAACCGTGGGAATCGTACGAAACCCTGCCGCGGTCGTCATACCAGGAAAGCAGGTAATCACCAAGACGCGTGATGGCCGTCGCGACGCGTGGATGCCCCCGCCACCGCGGGGCCTTCGGATCGAGCCCCGCCCAACAGAACGCCAGCGGCAGAATCGCCTGCTGCGGATAAACGGCGGGGACTCCGCCGCCGTAGTCGATGGCGCCATTCGCATTTTGATGATCGAGGATATCCGCCAACCGGCCGGCGACCACTTCGCCGAAGACCTGGGGTAACGGGCTGCTCGTGGCGGCCACCTCCTGGCCTGGTGCCGTCGCCGCGGAGATCTCTGGAGAACTCATAGGGCCCACCTCATACTCGCTGGCGTACGGCCGGCGATACTTTGCCGGTATATCCGCCACCGTCGCAGCCGTTCAGTTCCTGGGCTTTCCACTGAGTCGCACCAACCGCGCGAGCACCTCGAGCCGGGCCGCGGTGGCAAAGCGGCTGGCGTCACTGAAGCGATTCTGGAAATAACTGATCTCCTCAAGGCGCGCCGGACCGTGAACCTGCCGCCAGCTGTGGACGTGACGGCGCGAGTATTTTTTCAGAACGCGGCGCATCACCGTGTCGGCGAGCTTCCTCGCGTCCGGGAAGCCGATCCGATCCGCAAGCATCACGAGATATTCATAATCTTCCACGCCTGCGCGCAGCGCTTCCCACTGTTTACTCGAGCTTACACTGTGAGGCGACAGATACACCGGTGAAAAGCTGCTGCCGTAGAGGTCGGGATAAGGGTTCCAGCTATCCGGTCCACAGGTGTCGCTGTAGGACCAAAACCCCTGCGCCACGGCCCCGGCGGAGAAGGCCTCCCACGGCTGGAGCCGATAATATGACGGGTCCAGCAGACGGCTCGAGCCGGAGCACATATAAAAACCAAGCTGGGTTCCACCCCTTTGGAGGTGGCGGAAGAGCGCCCGACATTTTCGCCCGGCGAGCAGATACTCCCCGCTCCTTGGCATGATCAGGTCGCAGAGCCGGAACACCGGAAGAGCCTGCTTAAGCAGCGCTGAACGGACCGTCCGACGAATAAAAGTTGGGTCTACGAAGATGCCAATTTGCCGCGTCCCTTCTTTAAACGGCTTGATAAGGCGGTGCGTGGCCATGTATCGCGCCCGGAAATACGGTTCGTCGATAAAACAGACCATGACCTGCTTGGGCTTCAGGCCCATCCGCAGGTCGTGTTTCGCCCAGTCGGCCGACCATTGGCGGATAGCCCGGTTGCAAGCCGAAGTGCCCGGTTTCAAACCCGCGAAGCGGGACTTCGAACGGAAACCAAGATAGGCGAAATAATGCCGCATTCCCGGCCAGAACTTAATGAAGGCGTCCCATTGTTTGTAGTTAACCGGTTTGATCAAGTTTCCCTGCGCGTCAAAATCGGCGGCTGGGGGAAGCGGCGCGGACCAGCGGTTACACCAGGCGCCGTTGATCAGGTGGCGGACCATATCCCGGGCGGCCAGATCGCGATTCCCGGTTGTGATGCCGTACGCGCGGTTCGCGATGTAGTCCCACAGGCTGGTGTCCAGGGTCATCTCATCGGGCATACGGATGGCGGCGATCGACAGCCGCAGGTGGATTGTCCGATGGAAAGAGCGGGATGATAGGCGAATCTGTCCCCGATAGGTTCCGGCTGCAACCTTCTTGGAATAGCACGACAGCCAAATCTGGCGCGTCATACCGGCCGGAACAATAGTGGAATACCGGCCGTGGCGTACCCGAAGACGCGTCAGGGCCAGGGCCACAGGCTGGCCGCTGGCGGTGTCGACGTATTCGACCTGGTAAACCCGCACGGCGGCGGCGGGCAGCCCCTGGAGGTTGAAATATGCCCGCCTGGGCTTGGCTGAGGCGTCGGTCAGGTTGAAGACCTCGGCCCGGTGTTCGTTTAGCATCATTCGGACCGTCAATTCCCGTAGCGCTCCCCTGGGACGCTCAAGCACATGCAGCAGCTGGTATGGCCTGGAATGCCAGAGGGTCAGGGGCGCAAAATGTTCCGAAGCGAGAAGTCGGCCGTAAACAGCCAGAATTTCCGCATCCAGCCGTCCCACCGGAAGAATGGCTTTGAATCCGCGCAGGGCGCGGGGATAGTCGGTGCGCCCGATCCGCTTGCGCAGTGTTCGTAGTCGCTCCAGCAGCGCGGCTCGAACTTTCCCACGGGCTTGTTTTTGGACGGTCCCCCGGACGTTGGCCAGATCGTCGGCCAAGCGCTGGATCACGCCCCATCGGGTCCAACCAAGTCTGTCCATTCGCAATTGATACAACACTTTTTGCCCCGCGACAGGCGCGCGCAACAGCGACTCCACACCGCGGTATACTTCGACCTGATCGCAGAAAAGATAGTTTCCGTTGGCCCGAGCTACGAAACGGACGAAGCGCCCCTTGGTGTGCAGATGGTTGTTGCGGAAAGTGTGCAGGGAATATTCGCCGTATAGCGGAGGAGGCGAATCTGCCAGGCTGCCGACGTCAAAGAATGTTTTTCCGTCGGTGCTGACTTGAAGGTCCACCCCACAGGGATAATGCACGCCGGCCACCCCGGCGGCCGAGTAGAAGGCGGCGCCGCCGATCGGCTCGACGTTTCCCAGATCCACCGTAATGGTGACCGGTTTAATGGCCCCTTCCCATCCCACGCATCCTTTGTCGGCCCACAGATGCGTGCGGGTGTGCCTGTCCACCACACCGTCCGTTAGACTGGTGGCGTTGCGTGGGCTGGTGCAGAGCGGGTAGTTGGGCTTGAGGTCAAAGACATACGGTTTGCCGCGGGCAATATCAGCGGGTCCAGTTGTAGTCCCCGCAGCCAGGGGTGGCGCGGCGCAGGCGCAGCACAAAACGGCGGCCAACAAGGGTAAACGAAATACGGAGATTGCACGGAACATAACGTTTTTTCCTTCCGCGGATTGGCCTTCCGGTACGTCACAGCCTATGCGTTTCACCACGCCTGCCCAAAGCCTGTGGCCGCGGCGGCGGTGCTGGGATTGACCGTTCGCACTGGGGCCATGATCGTGTCGAATGGAGCGACCAGTGGCGCAAGGTATGGTCCCACTCCAAAGCCCGTCTGCCCGACCTGGTGGGTATCCGTCGTCCCATTTACCACGTCGCCGGCCGGGCCGTAAGAATAGTTATGCCAGGTAAAAACATTGTCGCCGTTCTGGCCGGCGTAGGGCGAAATTTCCCAGGCCACGTGGTCGTCGCCGAAACCAACGTTCTGCCCGTCACCGGCATGGTTGCCGGAGTTATAAATATACGGGCCATAGGTGTTGGCCGTCGGCAGGGTGGTGGTGATGCGCTGATACGCTCCCGTCGTGTCGCCGGCGGCGTCATCCACGGGGGCCATATCACTGACCAACGGAACTTGGGTGTTGGCACCGTTGGTGGTCCACCAGGGGCCCACCCTGTATTGCCGGTAATTATTGCCAGAGGTGAAATGGTACGCGTATGGGAAATCGAGGGAGTAGCTTTCGCCTTGACCGTGGTAGTTGGCGAGCGGCAAACCGCTGTTAACCGGGCTCATGACTCCAAAATTACCATTGTACTTGTAGTAGCTCCTGCTGCTGGGATTATACTCCAGCGACGGCCCGGCCGCCAGCGGATCGGACGGGCAGATAAAATCGGCCGGCGTGCTATAGCCTTGGAGCGCCAGAATCCAGAAATTGGCCAGGGGATTGGACACATAGCCGGTGTAACCGTACGCGTTGGGAAGTTCGTACCAAGCTTGGACAACGGTGGCGGCCGTGGCGGATGCGCCACTGTGGCCGTTGTAATAAATAGGCCCGTCCGGGAAGTTGATGTAGTTTAAGTATGCAGGCACGCCGCCGGCGAGCGGGAACGTGCCGTTGTTCGGCTGGGCGTAGGTCACCATAGACTGGATGATCCCGCGGATGTTGGCCATGCAGACGGCGCGGTTGGCCAGTTCGCGGGCCTTCGCCAAGGCCGGCAGCAGGATGCTAACGAGTATGGCGATGATCGATATGAC
>JAJYFE010000184.1 GCA_021785435.1 Planctomycetota bacterium | reverse complement strand
AAGTAGCTCGATAGTTTTTTCAGGTACTGCAGCGGCTCCGGCTGCACAAAGTCCATGTACAAATGATGAAAATAGTTCGTCATCGTCAGGAGCATCGAGGTCCACCACGCCACCGCCAGCACGGCGGACGTCTGGTATTTTCTTCCGGTGGCATACGGCATTCCTACATAAATTAACGCGGCGAGCATGTAGATGATCAGGTTCGCGTAGGTATGCGCAAAAAAATAGACCAGGTTTTTGGCCCATAACGGGTCGATTACCACGCGCGGGTCGATCCAGCGCACCAGCAGCGCTACGCATAGCAGGGTCGCATCCATACCGGCGATTAAGCCGTCGAAACCGGCCATGAGGGCGGGAAACGCCTCCGGGGGCGGCGGCCTGCCGCCCGCGGCGTCGAAGGCCCGCCGATGCCACACCATATCCCACGCCAAGGCGCCGCGCAGCCCGCCGTAAGCGCGCAGAACCCCCCGCAACATCTGCAGGCACCAGGCCATCCAGCCGAAGTTCACCAACGCCAGGCCGATCAAAAACACGCCGGTCGACCACGAGGGCCAGTTACCATGAAACGGCAGCGGCGGCAGGAAGGTATACAACGCGGCGAAACCGCCGAAGAGGGTGGCGATCAGCACTCCCGCAACGCCGAGCACGGTCAGAAGGTAGGCCCCGTAGGCTACGCTGGCGGCCAACGGCTTCTGCCGATTCATTAGTCGCCATAACCCGCCCATGCCGCACATGGACAGGGCGACGATCATGCCGGCGCCGTGCAGGGTCAGCAGAGCGTAAAAGGAGCCCGCCGACAGCGGCAGCCAGCCGGCCTGGGACATCCGTAGCGCCAAGCCGACCAGGAGCATCAAGCCGACCAGCCCCAGCCCGGTGCCGATAAACAGATTCATCACCCGCCGTCCATTGCGATCGGTGTCGACCAAAGTCATTGGCCTTCTCCCACGGTGAAGGTGTTTTGCATCAGCGCATGGCCGATGCCGCAATATTCCAGGCAGCGCGCCGTGTAGCGGCCCGGCTTATGGAATACGACACGCAAATAATTGGTGTAATCCGGCATGGCCTGCACTTGGGCGAGCAGTCGTCCCGCCGGGTCGTAGATGCCAAAGTCGTGATTCACATCGCGCGAAGTCACTTCAAAAATGATAGGCTTTCCCAGCGGTAAATGAGCCGGCATTTCAAAAGAATATTGTTCAGCAAGCACCGGTACGCGTAACGCGGGCGCCAACGCGGCGGTCGCGGAGATATACGGAAAGAAGGCGAGCGAAAGGGCGAAGGCGGCCAGCAACGCTACCAGCAATCCGGCCAGCCAGCGGCCGCGAATGGCGTAGGCACGCTTCTGCGCTGTTGCCTGGGGGCAAACCACCTGCTGGGTCGAAACGGCGACCCACAGAAAGACCGCAACGGCAATCCCCGCCAGCAGTACAAATAGCGGCAATACTCGTAGGGCCATACCCATCCTGTCCAATTGCTGGGACGTATCTACCTCTACAACCGCCGCTGGGATCCTGAAAAACTCCCAACCGGTGGCCGGGGGCCGCCTGACCTCCGGCTCCGGGCCGTCAGCGAGGCTGAACCCGTAAAGGCCATGGCGCGCTCCGCCACGGCCAGAGGCCCTCCTCAAATGTCAGCACACCTTATCCGCCCCCAGTTGCCGAACCGCTCCCTGTCCGGTGACCAACTCTCGGTGCGAAGCCGGCATTTCGCTGCCGATAATATACTATTATGCCTTGATATCATAAATTCAACCGTCCTCGCTCACGCGGCCCTCGGCACTGGCGCCATCGTCGCGCAGCCGCCCTAAAAAGTCTGTCAATTGTGGCCCGATTCGCCGTAATTGTTCCCGGTGGACGGCGGACAGCTTTTCCAGCACCGCCTCACCACGACTGGTCAAAGTCAGCCGAACCTGCCGCCGATCCGTCCGGTCCGCGATCCGGCGGACATATCCCTGCCGCTGCAGCCGGTCCACCAAACCGACCGCGCTATGGTGCAGGATCTGCAGCCGCTCGGCCAGATTCCGGATCGTCATGCGCTGCGCCTCCGAAAATCCCTTGATCGCCAGGAGCGCCTGATGCTGCTGCGGGGTCAGCCCCGCCGCCCGCGCCGCGTTTTCACTGAAACGCGCGAATTGGCGCAAGGCATAACGCCACTCGGCTAACGCCTCGTAATGCGCTGGTGGAATCTGTTGTCTTTGCCTCGGCTTCATGGCCTGATCGCCCGGATGGCGCTCCTTGAGTCCGCTTGGATTATATCGCAGAACGATATGCATCGCAACCGACGACCTGCCCGGTTCCCCCGCCGCGCAACCCGCCACACCGCCCTGGGGTGGAGCAAGAGGTGCCGTCTGAACGGCCGTCGGCCCGCGTGCTGGAGCCAGGAATATCGATGGCGCTCCTTTGTGGAGGGCGACGAGTGCCCGCCCCGCCAGGTACACCGCGGGCCATCGGCGCATCCATGGTTAACGCAACATGTTTCGCCATGGGACCTGATGCTGGCTCCGGGAGAAGACGCGAAGCTGGCGCCGGGGGCGGAAACGGCGCCCATCGCCACGTCACGGACTCGGAAAAAATAGTCCAAAAAGCTCTTGATATCTTGTGTATGCCTGCCTAAAATAGCCCATAAGGCGTCTTGCCGCGCGGAGCTGGCACGTCGATCAGGAGCTTGAATAGGCAAGCCATCGTACCGCTCTTATACTTTGGTTGCGCTGGCTTGGGCAACCGTGTGGTTAGCGGTTCTGGTTAGGGGTTCGGCCGCGACTGCAAGCCTAGCGCATCTTGGTGCGTCTGGCAGCATTACCGCCTGAGTAATCGATCACGGCAGGTGCGAAACCGCGTTGCGGAATATGCCGGCGGAGAACCTCTGGGTTCACCCCTCCGTGCGGAGCCGGATATGTGTTCCGGGCGTGTCCGGACGCCCTGTGCGGGCCGAAAGACGAAACCGGTATGCGCCGGCGCGGGGACGATGACGTTCTTTTCACCCCAGGTTGATCGAACGGAGGTGCAACATGGCTGGAATCACGGGGATCTGCAAGGAAGTTCTGGAGCGGACGGAATGGATCGCCATCGCGACGGCGGGTGCGGATGGTCCGCATGTCGTGGCAACGTGGGGGGATTACGTGCGGGCCTTGGGAGTCACCAAGGACGAGCTCTTGATTCCTGTTGGGGGTATGCGCAAGACCCAGGCGAACTTGGCGCGCGATTCGCGTGTGGAGCTGCTCTTTGGAAGCCGGCAGGTTCGGGGCACCCACGGCCCCGGTAAAGGCTGCGGCATCACGGGAACGGCCGTGATCCACACCGCCGGAGCGAAATTTGACGCGGTAAAGGCGAAATTCCCCTGGGCGCGGGCTGTCTTGGTGGTCCAGGTGGAGACGGTGACCGAACAGCTTTAAAACGCGCCGATAGACCGGCTGCGTTTCGGTTTTAATAGCCGCTGAATTCTTCCGTCTTCAGGTCGTCACTATCCACGCCCACGGAGCTGAGGACGGTCCGCATCGCCGTCACCGTGACGGCCGGCCCCGTCAGGTAATAAATCGGATCGAACACGTCTTGCGGATGTCTTGTGAACATGGCGGCGTCTATAACAGCCCCTCTCTCCGGGCCTGGACCGCGAAGATTTCTCGGCTTGGGTCATGGTGGCGATGATGCGGAGATGCGGATTTTCCCTTTCTCAAGCTGGGAGTTCCTCCAGAAAAGCCGCATCCTTCGGTCACCGGTTGGCGTAGCAGTGAAATAGTTTTTGCGGGAGCTTTTGGGGGCGGCGTCCAAGATGATGTTACGGATGGGAGTTAGGTCTATGCCGCCGGCCAGGCCTACGGCCGCGCGCGGCCTTGTTATGCAGCCGCACATCTGCCGAGGGGCCGTCCAACACGATTCGGTTCACCGGATTGAAGCCCCTTCAGGCCGTGCTTGTAGCTGGTCTCGCGCAGGCGCGCGGCAAAGTCGATCGTATCATCGCCGGGAGCCGTGATAAAGCAGAACGTTCGGGCCTTGCCTTCGGCGTCGGTTTCCGGCGGATTTACCAGGGTTAATTCACCCAATTGCCCGGCCACAAGAGCGAATCCGGCCGGCTTTTCCCAGTACCAGGCCCTGGTCCCCCCGCGACCAGCCGGCTTGCTATGGGCTTGATGGTGTGTTGGATAACCGCCATAATCATAGGCATGGTAAACCGCGGGCAGGAATATTTGCTGGGCAGCTTGCGGCGTGCGGATTTGGCGGCGAATCCGACGGCGCAGTTTCAAAAATGGTTTGCGCAGGCGACCGGCGAATCAGCTGGCGGCCGTGGCCGCAAAATCATCATCGCCCTTTTTAATCTCTGGCGCGCCATCCTGGGCCACGCGCCCGCCTACTCCACCGCCATGGTGCTGGCCACCGCGGACAAGGCTGGGCGGCCGTCAGCGCGGACGGTTTTGCTCAAAGGCGTGGACGAACGTGGCTTCATGTTTTACACCAATTACGACAGCCGCAAAGGCCGGGAGTTGGCCGACAATCCCCATGCGGCTCTCACGTTTTATTGGATGGACCTGGAACGACAGGTGTGCGTCGGCGGCCAGGTGCGAAAATTGTCGCCAGAAGAATCGGCAACCTATTTCAAAAAACGTCCGCGTGGCAGCCAGCTGGCCGCCTGGGCGTCGAACCAGTTTGACGTGGTAGCCGACCGCGCCGCGCTGGAAAAGAAATGGAACGATATGGCCGCCCGATTCCCCGGCGATGTTCCCTGGCCGTCCAATTGGGGCGGGTTTGTATTGAAGCCTGATTGGATGGAGTTCTGGCAGGGCCGCCCCCATCGCTTGCACGACCGTTTTCGTTACTCGCACCAGCCGGATGGTTCCTGGAAACTGGAACGCATTGCGCCATGAACCGTCAAGCCAGTACACAAACTTCGTCGGATGGTTTTCCTGCGGCGCCATTGTGTCCAGCGCGATGGAGGCAATAGGACGCGCCGACGCTTTTCTGGCGGATTGACCGATGGTGACGCGAAGTGGGAAGCCGTTTCGGCCATTCCGGGCGTTTTCGCGGCGAACCACGCGGCCCGCCGCGCCGCAAAGCTGCCGGTGGTACGGGTTGCGCCGTGATGAAGGCCCGTCCATCGCGGAGCTGCGGGGTGGGCGACGAACGAAGCGGGGACAAAGGTGGGATGGACGGGACCGTGAAGCCACTTGCGCCCCGTTTCTCTCGCCTGGAGGTAAGTCGTATGGGAAGGCTGAGCAAGATCGAGCGGTTCTTCCTGGGCGTCGTCATAGTGGGCGGCGGCCTTCTGGTGGTCGTGCAACTGGTCTACTACGTTTTTTACCTTCTTGTCGGCGGGGCGATGTTCTCTTGGCATCACGTGGGCCATTAACGCTTGGTGCCGCGGTAACGCCATCCCGGCGGGCGGTCGGGACAGGATCGCGCTGCCTACGCCCACGGATTCCGGCCACACCCGCAGGCCGTGACGGGCGCGGTGGACATTGCCACGACGCCGTCGGTACAATACACCTATTCCGGTCCGTCGAATGGGAGCTTGCCGACGAGCATGACATATCCCAATGGCCGAGTGATTGACTACAGCTACAGCGGCGGCAATCTGAATGGCCCGCTAGACCAGGCCATTGGGCGGTTAGATGCGATTGTGGATGGCGCGAATTCCGGTGACGCCGGAACGGTTCTTGAACAGTACAGCTACCTGGGTCTGTCCACCATCGTGGCCCGTAACCGTCCGCAGTCCTCCGTGTCCTTGGTGTCCTTTGTGGTGGGCTCCATCGGTGCCGGTGGGGATCAATACGTGGGGTTGGATCAATTTGGTCGGGTCGTCAATCAAAATTGGGTCAATGCCTCAACCGGGGCAAGCGTTGATAACTACACCTATTCCTATGACGCGGATGGGAATGTAACGAGCAAGGCGAATAACTTGGATTCGACGTATTCTGAAGCATATACATATGACAACTTGAATCGACTAACCAGCACCACGCGCAACGGCGCCGCGTATCAGTCGTGGAACCTCGATTCACAGGGCAACTGGAGTGGCTTCACGAACCAAGGCGCAACTCAAACCGAAACCGCGAACAGCCAGAATCAGATCACGTCCATTTCTGGAACCGCCAAGCGGCTGTGTTAGAAGTCAAGCGTTTTTTACGAGATTGAGTTGGTGCCATGCCAGATTCTCCCGCAACATGATGTTAAGGATGGCCAAGAGTTTGCGCATACAGGCGACGATGATGACCT
>JAJYFE010000048.1 GCA_021785435.1 Planctomycetota bacterium | reverse complement strand
CGATTTCAGAGGAACCGAAAGACATGATTTCACGGGGCTTTTGAGAGGGTGTGGAGTTTTTGCACACGCCCACAGAACACGGGGTGTACAAGAAATGCGCCTCGCAGCCACGATTTCCCAAGGATTTGACCATTGGCGCTGCTAAAAATGGCAAGAGTCGAGCGAAAGCAGCCGACGGTTCTATAAAGGTGGCCGCTTACCGCCTGATTCTTCGCCAAGGGTAGAAGCCCTCGTTGACCGCGTTGCGGACGGGACCAAGCACTTGCGAATTGAGCATGTCGAAGACGTTGCCGAGGATGTAACGGAAAGCGTAGCGCACCGGTTTAGCGCCAGGGTCGGAGACCCGGGGCAGGATGGCGTAATCGGCGACGCATTTAACGGCCAAGGATAAAGCGAAAAGAACGTTGTAGCGCGTGAAATGATGTCCCATCCAATGCACGCGCACGTGGTGCTGTTGCAGCCAGAATGTGAGCGCCCCCGCTCCCAGCCCCGCCAACATACCGGCCAAGTTCGCCATAATGGCCAGCACCGCCTGGTAAGCCGCCCCACCCTTGCGGGTGACCGCCAGCAGCAGGTTGAAGTTGGCGATTTCGATGGCGCTCCAGACCAATCCGCCAACGAAAGCACCCGCGAAGCCCCAATCCAGCGTGCGTACGCTGATGAACACCCACACCAGCAACGTCAAACTATGCAAGCTGGACGCAATCAGGATAACCGGCTTACATCCCAACCGGTCGATCAGTCGGCCCCAGAAGGGATACCCAAGAATCTGACCGACATTGGTCGTCAGCATCAGCATCACACACACGGTTAAATAGGGATGGGCGAGGAACCAAGAGTGCCCGGTGGCATGGTGCACCAGGGAAAGCATCATGACCCAGGTGAACGTGCCCGCGAAGGCCAGAGCAAACGTATAGACCGATGAATAAAGCACATACCACAGAAAATTCCGGTCGCGGAAGGCGCGGATCAAACCGCTGATGCCGTCGTGCCAGGCGTGGGCGCGGATCTGGCGGGGTGGCGGCGTTTCGCTGACCCGGCGATAGCTTTGAATATCGGTTACCCCGGCGGCACTGCCCAGCAGAAACAAGACGCTGATAACCAGGATCAATGGCGGCAGACCGGTCCACCGGCCCAGGGGCGCCAATAACTGGTTCAGACCGCCACGGCGGGCGGCGTCCAACACCACCCCCACCAGAATGGCCGTCGCCGCCGATACCATAATGCCCACGCGATTGCGGCGCGAAAAATATTTTCCACGTACGCGGGCGGGAACCAAATGGGCCATCCACTGTGTCCACGCGGGAGACCCGATATTGCCCGCGGCCGATGCCAGAAATAGAATCAGCACCATCGCCATCGCCCCTGGCTGCCACCGGGTCGGACAGATCCAAGGTAAGAACGCCAAGGGTACATAAAGAAGGCGCTGGGTGGTCAGGGACCAAAGAAAAATTCCTTTCACTCGCCCGGTGCGCTCGGTGTAAAGAGAGCCGAAAAGTTGGAAGATGGATCCCAGATAGCCCGCCGCGGCCAAATAACCGAAAATCAGATCGTTGGCGCCCAGATACTGGGCCAGATGCGTGGCGGTGGCGCCGGTCGTGGCATTCAGCCAAAAGGATCCAAAGAACCACGCAAAAATAATGTAATACAAACTGCGCCGCAGCGCAACCCCGCGGACGGGAGCTGTGGGCGGGACACGAAAATCCGCCGCCGCGTGGACGGTGGAATTCGGGGCGGCACGGTGGGAGGTCACGGCCACGCCAGCGCCAGGCGGGGGTGTGTTATCGGTATGCGGATCCATGCTATGGGCCTTCGAATCAGGAAAAAGGCATGGTCAGGTTGATCGCAAAGAAAGGAATTATACTGGTGCGGGAATCGCCGGCGGCGATGGGATTTGACGTCCCGCCAGTTTGACCACGGCATCGGCTGCGAATTGAATATCCTGCAGCGTGTTGAAAGGACCAAAGCTCAAACGCGTGGTGCCAACATCATCCGCCGCGGCACCGGGCGGCGCCTGATCAGTGCCGGCCGTGCGGTGGGCGCCGGGAGCACAGTGCAGGCCACTGCGGGTCAGGATGCCGAAGTCCTCTTCCAGATGCGCCGCTAAAACGCGCGGCCCGAAGCCATCGATGCGCAGGCTGAACACCCCCACCCTGCCGTCCGGACCGGGCGGGCCCAAGAAGCGCAGCCCCGGCGCGGCGCCAACCGCCTCAATAAATAAGCCGCACAGCTCCCGTTCATGACGCGCGATCGCCGCCACGCCCTGCTCCAGAAGCCACGCCACGCCGGCGGAAAGACCGGCAATTCCAATGGCATTGTGCGATCCACTTTCGAACCGATCCGGCATGAAATCCGGTTGCGTATCCCGTTCACTAACCGAGCCTGTCCCCCCCTGCCGGACACTGCGCAAACGCTGTTCCAGTCCCGGGCGGATATATAAGCACCCCGTGCCCAACGGGCCGAGCAAACCTTTGTGGCCGGCGCAGGCCAGAAAGTCGATCGGTTCCGCACGGACATCGATCGGAACATGCCCGGCGCTCTGCGCGGCGTCCACCAGAAACGCCACGTCCGCCTGCCGGGCTATCCGCCCAATTTCCCGGATCGGCTGCAGGGTTCCCGTCACATTGCTGGCCTGCGCCAAGGCGATCAGGCGGGTGCGCGGTCCAATGGCCCGACGGATGGTGTCGGGATCGATCCATCCCGTGGCCGGATCAGCCGCTACCCGCGTCTGCGTGATGACACCGCGCCGCACCAGTTCGTTAAGGGGGCGCAGCACGCTATTGTGGTCCATCGCGCTGCAAATCGCATGATCGCCCGGTCGCAACCACCCTTGGATCGCCAGATTCAGGGCATCGCTGCAATTCAGGGTGAATATGAAATGATTTGGATTCTCACCATTAAAAAGCGTGTTCAGCCGTTCACGACACGTCTGCAGGACGGCCGCCGAGGCCCGCGCTTCGGCATAACCGCCGCGACCGGCGGAGCCGCCGATATGTTCCGCATAGTGCACCATCGCCGCCAACACCTCCGGCGGCTTGGGAAAACTGGTGGCGGCATTATCCAGATAAAGCCTGGACTGGCGTATGAAACTTGGAGCCATGGCTGAAATCCTGTTCCTTGCGCGTTCCTGGCTGGCCCCCTGTGGCAGCATAGGCGTAACGCCGCCCGATTTTGGCGTTCCTAGATTAGCAGTGTTAATTTTAGCATGGCGAATCGCCGGGCCAAGACGCTAAAAACCCAGAGCGACTCGCCGGGCCGGCGCCGCGACTCGCTACGACGCGATGAGCACCGACGCTACACCAGCGCCGTTTCCAGTGCCAGAGCTTTGCCTCGCGGGAGGCAGGCCACCTCATCCGCCATTCTTCATAACCCCGAGCGCCAGCGACGGATTCGGGATATAACCGCGGCCTCGAAACCCGTCACGAAGATCAGTCGCCACCGGCGCCCCCCAGGCTATGCAAATTACACGCCGTCTTTTCCCGTCACACGAAGCCGGCTCGTTGGAAACAACACGAGTGCATCATAGGCCTTGGCCTCGCCCGGTTCAACAGCACCAACCGGCGCGGTTAGCGCTGGCGCGGCGCGGAAACGGGACGCGTCACCGCGTACCAGAGGGTGTGGTATTGCGACCCGACGGTACATTCTGTTCCGCCGGCCCGGTACGTTACTGGGACTTCGCCTACCGGCCTGCCCGTACCATCGAGCACCTGTAGCCGTATCGTGCCGGGTAAATCGATGGTGGCAGTCACGCCCTGGGCGACGGTGGGTGCTGTCCCCCATTTGCTGTCGACGCTGGTGCGAGTCTTGTTCCAGCCCATATTGGTATTCTCCACGTCGCCGACCACCACCAGCAAAATTCGCCCGGATTGAGCGATCGGTTTGTCGTCCAAGGCCCCCACGGCAACCGCGGCGAAGTTGCGGTGCGCCCGGTCCACCCGGATGGTTACATCGCCCAGCTGAATCGGCCGTCCGGCGATATAGCCCACGGCGGCCCGCACCGCCGGGGCGTTAACCAGATATTCAGCCCCCCTGGGATCGGCGGGATACCACAGGATCTGTCCCGTATCACTGGTAATGGCAACGGCCGGAACGGCCACGGGAGGAACTCGTGCCGCCTCCGGTCGTCCGGCGAGATGCCAGCCCACCGGCCGGAGAAATGGCAGGCATTTTTCACGGTACCAGGGCCGGGGTGGAAACCAGCCCCAAGGCCCATCCTTGGCGACCAGGGCGGCGGCGTACGCCGTATCAACAGTGGCTAACACCGGCCTGGTTCCCACCGCTACGGCTCCTTCGCGAAACATCAGCGCCGCGATCGGCATGAACACCAGCTTGGCCGGGTCGGCACACATGTCGAAAAAACCGTTGATCCGATCCTGCTGATAAGCGTTTAAACGCGAAGCCCAGTCAAATTCATAAATTCCGTCCCAATTCTGGAAAGCAGCAAACGAGGCGAGCAGGGGAAACATTTCAGCGCGATGAACGTTGGGCGCTGGTTCGTCAAACTCGCTGACGGTGAACGGCTTGCCAAGCATCCGATGCCAAGCCAGGAAGGCCAGCCCCGCACCATCCGGAGCGCCGACCATGGATCGGTTCGCGATGCGCCAGTGCGGTCCCCACATGCGCCCCAGAAACCGCGGATGTTCGAAATAGGCGTGCATGTCGACGTAATCATCCAGCTGGCCGGCGCGAACCAGGCCCAGAGCGCCGCCATAGGAAGCCTGCGTGTCGCAGATCGGCGCCCGCACCCCCAGGTGCCGCTTCAGGTAGTGCCGCATGCTTTGGACATACTGGCATTCCGTAGCGCTAAGAAATTCTTCAAAGTCCACCCGTTCCGCTGGCGTCATAACCTCACCCCACTTGGTGCGCCGGGCCGGCGTGGCGCCATATTGTCGTTTCCGCCAGGCGCGCCACCGACCAGCCAGCACGCCCCGATACGGCTGCGGCAGCGTCAACAACGCCACCAGCGGCGCATTGGTCAGAGAGTTTTCGTTGTTCATTTCAATGGCCGCCACCGCCGGGTCCCGGGCATAGGTAGTTTGGGTGTACGGGTTGTAGTGCGTCAGAAGCATTTTCGCATAACGCTTCTGCTGGGCGATAAACGGCGGATAGAAGTTATCCAGTGCCTTGCCAAAGACGAACGTCGGACCGAGATCGGCCAGGCCCGGGTAGCGATAGGACACATGCAGATTCAGGTCGGCATAAATGCCGTGGCGCTGGAGCTGATAGCTGAAGTAGTCCAGCCGGTCCAGCTGCCGCGGATCCAGTGCCCGCCCGTACGCTCCGCGGCGCCAGATGCCAGCCGGAGCGGGAAACATATCCATATGATGGAAGCGAACTATATTCACGCCGAACTTAGCCAGACGGGCGGCGATCCTCGGGGCCAACTTCTTCGGCGGAAAAGCGGCGGCGAAAGTCACATTCGTGCCGAGCAGCCGCAATCGTCGTCCGCCTTCATAAAAGTGTCCCTCGCGAATCACCACCGGCCCGGCGGCACCGGCCGGCGCCGCGTTGAGAAACGACATGTTGGTAAAGGACGCGGTGCGGTCTAACGGCGGCATCACAAAACGGAACCAGCCGGGGGTGTGCTCGGTCACCTGGGCGGCGCCGCTTGCGGCCAGCATCAGCAGACCGCAGGCCAGTCCGCTGCCCCGGCAGACGAAACGGCAGGAAAACATCGGCTCGACTCCTTATTGTGGCCGCGGCCCTGGCGTTGCGGCCTGCTGCCCATAGCGATAATGCGAAAAGGCCCGGGCCACCAGAGCCTCCACCAGAAGAATCAGCAAAGCTGGCCAGAGCAGCCAATAGCCGATCGCGCCGCCGGCACCGGTCGCGGTTAAACCACCCAGGGTTCGGGGGTGTTCCACAATGTCCTGGCTCGGCAACCCCAGTTCTTCCGCGACCCGTGCGGGCGGCACATGGCGAATATCCGCATCCGCGGGATTGATGTTTACGGCGACGAGCGCCCCTCCGCCCCGCTCCGCCGGCGCTGCCCAATCCTCACTCCCAGCTCCCACGGCGCCCCTTCGCTGAGCCGCTCCTGAGCGCGGAGCTGCGGGCGTAATCCGTGTCGTTTGCAGAGGTTGCGGATTTTCCGGAAACAGGTCTGACCCCACGGGGCGATAAAACCCGGCCTGCCATAGCGGTCCGCTGACCAGCCGCATCGCTCCGGCTTCAGACCGGACCCGTACCGGCACCGCCATGCCGCCTGGCCCGGACCAGATGCCCGCGGGTGAGGTGCCGGCACGATTGATGCCACTGCCAACCAGCAGGTTGCGGCCCCCGTTGCGATCGGCCAGACTGTGGTACAGCAGTGTATGGATCATAGGCAGCCAGGACGGCTGGACCGGGAAATCGTTCCACTGCGTATCGCACGTACTTGCCCAGGCGATAACCGTTCCCCGCCCCACCCAGCGCCGGACCACGGCGGGCCAGCCGTTGGTGAAACGCAAAAGCACCTCGGCGGTGGCTGGCGGCAGGACATTCAGGCGGATATATCGCCACGTGCTAATGCGGTCCAGTCCAGTCGGAATGCCGCTTTGCGCTGCGGCGATGAAGGGCGCGGTCAGGAAGTTAATGGAACTGTGCAAATCAAAATGGACTACCCCCTGGCCGTCGGTGCGGGGTGGCGCCGCGGTCGCCACTTGCCCCCAGAGCGCCGGTGCCAGGTTGGCGCCACCGACGCCGAGCGCTTGATTCCACCGGGCACTGTCAAAACCGGGACCGGGAAAGATCATGAGCAGCCCGCCCGAGCGTACATAGCGGCGCAGCCGCCCCACCAGTGCGGCGCCGGGCGCCTCCGTGTCACTTAATATAACGCCGCGGTAGCGCCGCAAGGAGACATCCGCCAGTGGCAGCGCTCGGATGAGGCTCGGGTGGAAGGCATTGCCGTGCCGCCGGGGGGCCAGCGCCGCCCGCAGCCAGATCAGGCCGACCGGCGCTGCGAATTCCCCTATTCCTTCGCCACCGCTCCCTTGCCCATCGACCAGTAACAGCCGCACCTGCCGCACCGCATGCACCGCCAGGCGGCGGATACCCGCCACCGGCAGAGCGGCAGTGAGCAGGCGGGCTTCAATGGCGTGGGCCCCGGGCGTGGGAATCATCCGATCCAGAGGAACCCGCACCGTGACTGTTTCGCCGGGATTCAGGCGGGGGATCGTGGCGCTGCCGGCCGGCACATGGTCCAGAAGCAAGTGCACCACCACCTCCGCCTGCGGCGCTGCCGTGGCATTCAACACGCTTATGCGAAGATCTACCCGCCGGCCCGTGAGCACCACTGGACGGACAGTTTGCAGGGCGGTGACAGCCAAAGTGGCGGCGTGCGGATCCCCGACATCAATCACCTTTACCTTCACCCCCAGTTTACGAATCGCCCGGATGAGGCGGCCCATAAGCCTTACCGTCGCGCCGGCAGGAATGGAGCGCCGGGGGACGGAGCCGACCCGGCCGGTGAATTCCGGCTTTTTAGCATCCGCTTGCGGATCCGGAGCTGGCGATACGGTGTGGTGCCAAGCCATCGACCTGTCGGGGATCAACCCAGAGCTCGGCGTCCGGCCCCCAGCCGAGGTGCCAGCCAGACCAAAGTCGGCCGCGGCGCAATCGGTCAGCACCCACACACGTAGCCGGCCTAGGCGCCGCCGCGCCCGGCGCAACAGACGTAGCGCGCTTCGCAATCCACCGGGGAGATTGACCGCGGCTTGAGTGACCCGTTGCCGACGAACCAACTGGCCGGCGGCCGCCAGATCGCGCGTGGGCCAGTTTACCAGGGGCGCGGTGTAGCTGGAACCACGCAGGATAGCCACTCGTTGATTGCCCCCCGCGGTCGCCAGCCATTGCTCCAGCAAACGCCGGGAGCGGACGAAGACGGATGGCGCCCCAGCCGGACGATAGGCCATGGGGTAGGCATCATTCCACACCACCACGGTCAGCCGTCTTCGCCCGCCGACCAGCGTGCTTAAAGCAGCTCCCGGAGGAATAAAATCAGCCACGGCGGCCGCGAGAAGCAGAAGGGCCAGGCAGCGCAGCAGGAGCAGCAACCAACGCTGCATTTGCAGGCGGCGGATATTGCGGCGATAAGCCGCCAACAGAAACGCCATCGCGGCCCAAGGCCGCACTCGGAAGCGTCGGCGGTTCAGCAGGTGGATGACAATGGGGATGGCGGTGGCCATGGCCCCGGCGCCGAAGATCCAGGGCGTGACAAAAGGAAGCGCCGCCATGATCACCGGGAGGGACAAAAGCAACTCCTGGCCATTATTTCATCCGCGCGGTGCGGTCCGCTAAGAATCCGGGTAGCGATACATCCAGCGGCACACTGGTGTCCACCTCCCAATAGTCCACGTTTAACTGGTGGCAGGCGGTACGAATTTCCGCGGCGTGGTGACGCAGTTCCTCCAAATAGGCGTCGCGCAACGCCCGCGGTTCCACCAGCATCTGGGTCGGTTCTTCCAGCCCTTTAAAAATCGTCGCGGCGTGAAAGGGGAATTCCAGCTCTTCGTGATCCAGAATGCGTAAGACCAGTAGATCGTGGCGCCGATGCCGCAGATGGCGGATGCCCCGGATAATGTGCGCCGCATCGTCCAGCAGATCGCTGATCAGCACCACCAGGCTGCGCCGGCGAATTTCCTCCGCGATTTCCTCAAGCACGCGGCCGGTGTCGGTTTTCGCGGCGCCCGGCGCAGTGGTAAGTTCATCGATCAAAACGCGCCACTGACTGGGATAGTTGGACGGCCGCAGCAGGCGGCGCAGCCGGGCGTCGAAAATGGCCAGACCCACGCTGTCGCGCTGGTGCAGGGCCACGTAGGCCAGGCTGGCCGCCACACTGATGGCATGATCATATTTGCGCCAATCCGCGTTGGCCTGGCCCGCGTAAGTCATCGAGGCGGAGGCGTCCACCGCTAGCAGCACCTGCAAATTCGTTTCTTCCTCGTACTGCTTGATGTAGTGGCGGTCGGTGCGGCCCAGCACCTTCCAGTCGATATGCCGCAGATCATCGCCGCTGGAATAGGGGCGGTGCTGCGTGAATTCCACGGAGAACCCCTGGTAGGGGGAGCGGTGCATGCCGCTGACGAATCCCTCGACAATCAGTCGCGCCCGCAGGTCCAGCGCGGCGATCTTGGCCAGCGTGCGCGGATTTAGATAACGCCGATAGTCCTGGGTGGTTATGCTGCTCACCGTCCGCCTGTTCGCCGCCCACTCCAATCCCTGGATTATACCGGTAGGGGCCGGCCTTAGCTAAATCGTTCCAGAAGCGGACCGTAAGCATCGATGCGGCGATCGCGCAGAAAGGGCCAGTTGCGCCGGACCATTTCCTGGCGGCGGGGATCAATTTCCGCGACCACAATTTCCTCGCGGTCCGTGGACGCCTCGCCCAGCACCGTTCCGAACGGATCACAGATAAAAGAACGGCCAAAAAATTCCAATCCGCCGTCCGCCGGACCTTCATGGCCGACCCGATTAGGCGCCGCGACGTACACCCCGTTGGCAATGGCGTGGGACCGCTGGATGGTTTGCCAGGCGTCCACCTGGGCGGCGCCAAACGCCGCCTTTTCCGCCGGATGCCAACCGATGGCGGTCGGATAAAACAGCACGTGAACATCGCGCAAAGCAGTGATGCGGGCCGCCTCTGGAAACCATTGATCCCAGCAAATCAGCACCCCGATCCGGCCATAGCGGGTCGCAAACGCCTGAAACCCGCGATCTCCGGGGGTGAAATAGTATTTCTCGTAGTACAGCGGGTCATCGGGAATGTGCATTTTACGATATATCCCCAGCAGCGCGCCATCGGCGTCCAAAACGGCGGCCGTGTTGTGATAAACGCCTGCTGTCCGGCGCTCAAACAGCGAGATCACCAGCACCACCTGCAATTCCGCCGCCAGCTGGCCAAACTGCCGGGTGCTCGGGCCGGGAATTGGCTCGGCCAGATCAAAGAATTCCGCCGCCTCCCGTTGGCAAAAATATTCACTGCCGAACAGCTCTTGCGTACAGAGGACCTGCGCCCCACCCTGCGCCGCTTGGCGCACATACGCTGCGGCTTTTTCCCGGTTGGCCGCGGCATCGCTGCTGCAGCGCATTTGAATGATGCCGACCCGGAATTTATCGTACGTTTGGGCCATAGCCTAGCTATTATATGGTATATTCATGGCAGGGGGTGGGGTCTTGGCGGTGGGCGCCGGGATTGATCCGGATGATCGGCGGGCGGGATTGGTGACGATGAAGATCTTGCTGGCGAACCCGCGTGGTTTCTGCGCGGGCGTCAATATGGCGATTGCCTGTGTGGAAAGGGTGCTGCAACTCAAAGGGGCGCCCGTTTATGTGTTTCACGAGATCGTCCATAACCAGCACGTGGTGGATCGGTTCACGCGCCAAGGCGTCATCTTCGTCAACTCCATAGCGGAGGTTCCGCCGGGCGCCACGCTCGTCTATAGCGCCCATGGGGTCGCGCCGGAAGTACGGCGTCAGGCGACGCAGCGCCGTCTGCAACAGGTGGACGCCACCTGCCCGCTGGTGACCAAGGTGCACAACGAGGCCGTGCGCTACGCCCGTGGGAAATTCACCATTGTGTTGATTGGCCATGCCGACCATGATGAGGTGGTCGGAACGCTCGGCGAGGCGCCGGACGCGATCCGCATTGTGGAATGCGTCGCAGACGTGGCGCGACTGGACATACCGGACGACCATCGCGTGGCTTATTTGACGCAGACCACCTTAAGTTTAGATGACGCGGCGCGGATTATCGCGGCGCTGAAGTCCAAATACCCGCGGATCCAGGCGCCGCCGAAGGAAGATATTTGTTACGCCACCACCAATCGCCAAACGGCGGTCCAGCGCCTCACCGGCGAATGTGATCTGGTGCTGGTGGTCGGCAGCCAGAATAGCTCCAACTCCAAGCGCCTGGTGGAAATGGCCCGCAACCGCGGCACGCGCGCCTTCCTGGTGGATGACGTTTCCCATCTGGACCATCGCTGGTTCGCGCCGGCCGACCGAGTCCTGATTACGGCCGGCGCCTCCGCGCCGGAAGACCTGGTGCAGGAAATCGTCCAGGTCCTCCAGCAGCGCTATGGAGCCACGGTGGAAAGCCGCCACGTCACCGAGGAAGATATGCACTTCGAGCTTCCACGCTCCCTGCGCCGCCTGGAAGAGGAGCATGCGGTGACCCGCTGAGTAACCGTACGAAACCCTTGGACCGTCCGGCGCTGCGCTGTCCCGATGGACGGGACACCAGGTTCCAGCGGCGGAGCTCGAGAGCGGCGCCACCAGGATAGATGCCCGCCACCGCAAGCCCGCGGAAACCTTTATGCCGTTTATTCGCCATTTTAATTTCGCGACATATCTCCTCGTGTTGCTAAGCCTGCTGGGCTTTACGTGGGCGGCGGGGAATCCCGGCCTGATGTTGTTGTCGGTCGTGGCGACGGCTTTAAGCTGGTGGCTGGTCGAAACGGGGCCGAGTCGCCCGGCGCCGCGCTGGCTCATCAACACCGCGGTCCTGGCGCTGGCGCTGTTTTTATTCCAGAAATTAGCGCTGGGCGAAGCTCTGCGGCGCTCGCCCGGTCTGTTGCTGTGGCTCGGCTACTTCATGCTCGGGCTGATTCTCTGCAAACTTTTTGAACGCAAAACCAACCGGGATTACGGGCAGATTATGATTTTAAGCCTGCTGTTGATGATGGCAGGCGCCATTCTAACCGCCTCGCTGCTTTTCGCGCTGTGCCTGGTGCTCTACCTGGCCCTGGGGATTTACGTCAGCCTCGCCTTCCATCTGGTCTGTGAAACCCGACGGGCGCTGCCTCAACCCGCCCAGGCGGTGCAAGCGCTCAATGCCGCCGGGAGACGCCACGGGTTGGAACGCGACTTGCGGCGGATCAGCGCCGGGGTAGCGGGATTTTTATTTGTATTCGCCGCACTCGTTTTCGTGCTGTTTCCCCGCGACAGCGCGGAGGGGGTATTCGCCCACTGGCCGGGCCGGGCCGGGCCCACCACTACGGGGTTTGCCACGCACGTGGTGTTGGGCCGACCCGGGCGGCTACATCCGAGCAACGCCATCGTGGGCGAGGTGCAAATCTTCAAAAATGGCCAAAATATCGGCAGTTCAGGCTGGCAGCCCTATTTCCAGGGAACCACGCTGGACCGGTACGACCCGGTCACCGCCGAATGGCGGCGGTCGGAACACGACTTTGGCCAAACCTTCCACTTGCCCAAGACATCTACCGTCACCTTGGCGCCGCGTTCCATGTATCAGCCCGGCAGCGTCATCACCGAATACTTCACCCTGAATCATCGCCAGGGGGCCACGCTATTCCTGATCGCCCCGGCGGTGTCAATCACCTGCCCGGGCGCTGAATGGGTGGTACGCCAAGCGGACGGCTCGATCCAATGTCGGCTGCCCGACGAAAGCCCGGTGCATTACATCGTCAAAAGCGCCCGCATCTATCGCCCGGGGTTGATCGGACCGCCCCATCCGGCCGTATATCCCAGCGTTCGTGCTTGGGGCGGTGGCTTGTTCAACTGGATGCTGGCGCCGCCGGTGCCAGCGCGGGTCGCGGCACTGGCCAAAACTATTGCCCGCAAGTTGCTCCGCATCCCGCGCACCCCCGCCAACGTGAGCCGGATCGACCTGGCGCTGGCCCGTCGCTTTCAGGACTATCTGCGCCGCCATTATCCCTATTCCCTGGATATGACGCCGGTGAATTCCCACATTGATCCCACCGAAGATTTTTTGTTCAATAAACGCAAGCTTGGCGGTTACTGTGAATATTTCTCCTCCGCCATGATTATGTTCTGCCGCAGCGTCGGTATCCCCGCACGCATGGTTACCGGGTACCATGGCGGGGACTATAATCCCATCGGCGGTTACTATGTCATTCGGCAGAAATTCGCTCATGCGTGGGTGCAAGCGTATATCCCCGGACGCGGCTGGATGCGTTTTGACCCGTCCCCGGATTCTTCCCTGACCAGCGTGGAGACTCCCGCCACATGGTATAGCGGCATTCTTGATCTAGGCCAGTGGATTCATCTGTTTTGGTTGCAGAACATCATTGCATTTAATCGTGCCATGCGAACGAAGCTTTTGCATCCGCTGGCGGTCGACGCACGGGTCTTCCTGCGGAACCTGGGGCGCGCCCCCGGCGCCCTGTGGAGGAACGCCCGGGCGTGGCTTTTCACTGGATCGGGAACTCTGGCACGCTGGCTGGCCTGGGTAGCAGCCGGGCTTCTGGCTGCGGCGGCGCTGTTGACGGCGTGGCTGCTCCGGCGGCGTCGCCGGCTCGAACGAAGCCTCGTAGCGCCGCTGCTGCGCGGCCGCAATCGCCATCAGCGTCGCCAATTGGTGCGGGATCTGGCGTTTGTCGATCAGCTCATGCAGCGGTTGCAACGCCACGGTCCCCAACGCCAGCCGCATCAAACCCCTTGGGAATATCTGCAAGCCCTGGCCAACGACCCCGCGGCATCCGACGCGGTTGCCGCGCTGCGACCGCACGCCGAGGAGCTGGTCCACATTTTTTACGACATTCGTTTCGGGGGTCGACCGGTCACGCCCCAGACGCGCGCCCGGATTCAGCAGGCTTGGGCGGCCCTATCGCGGTCCCGTCGGTAGCGCGTTTCCCTCCGCCGCCAGGCGGGTGGCCAAGGCACGCGGCAGCATAGCGATGATATCCGTGGCCAACAGCCCGGCGGGACCGATCTGCGCTGCTGCCATATCACCCGCCAAACCATGCACATGCGCCGCCAGCACCGCCGCCTCGGCACATCGAAAGCCCTGGCCGATGAGTGCGGCCACCACGCCCGTGAGCACATCGCCGCTTCCGCCGGTGGCCATCGCAGGGTTGCCGGTTTGGTTCACCGCCATCCGCGGACCGTCCGCGATCACCGTCTGATGTCCCTTGAGCACCACCACACACCCGGTGCCGCGACTAAGCAACTCCGCCAAAGCGCTGCGATCGCCGTCGCCCTGGCGAGCCAGGGCTGGGGCCGTCGTCAATGCCACGGGTTGGAATCCTGAAACCGGCTCCGGCGGAGACGAGTCCGGCATTTCCAGCGGAATGCCATCGGCCGTGGAAGGAAGATCGTCATCCCCGGACGCCAACGTGCGGCGCATGGCGTGGCCGCGTTGCGGCGTAGCGCCCTTTTCCGGCGTCTTGCCCAGCGCTGCCGCGGCCAGCGCAATATCGCCACCGCGTTTCATTACCGCCGCCATCAAGCGCATGAACTCACCCATATGCGGCGTCAGCACCACATTGGACCAGTCGCTGCGCACGGGCCACTCGCTCGCCTCCAGCGCGGCCAAAATGTTTAGAGCATCGGCATCCAACACCAACGGTCCGCTGTGCCGCTGCAGCAATTCCAGCACCACCCGCCGGCTTACAGGGCCTTGCCCGAATCCCGGGCCGACCGCCACCGCATCGTGTTCCTCGGCAAAAGCGAGCAGGCCTTTTATCTCGCGCGCGTTGATCGCATAACCCGTCGCGCAGGGGCAGATCACAATCACATGGGGAAGAATTTCCCGAGGCGCCGCGATCCGGCACAAACCAGCGCCGCTGCGACATGCCGCCAGGGCCGCCAGGGCCGGAGCACCTATCATGGTCTCGCTGCCCCCGATGATCAGGACTTTGCCGTAATCGCCTTTATGTGAACGCGCCGCCCGCCGCGGAATTTCAGGCAGTTCAATCGTTTCCATGTTCTTACGTTAGGCCAAAACCGGCCGCTTTGGCAAGTGGAGGGTGGCGGGCTTCCCACCGCCGGCTGACGGCCGGCCGTCGGCTGGGCGCGTGGTCCCCGCGGCGTTCCCGCTTACGGGCCATCAGGAAATAACCTTTATATTTGGGGGGAACGTCGGTGTTTGGCGCGGCGCGGAAGGCTAAACCGCAAGTCGCCGCCGAGAGACCGTCAGGCGACTCGACAAAGTCCCGCTCGCCCCCGGGCGAGGCGAGCGGCCGGTGACGGCAGCGGTCGCCGAAAAGGGTCAAAGTTATGGATTGACAGTCCCTGAATCGGAGCCCGTTCCGATATTCCCGGCAAGCCTTTTCCGATAATCGTCGGGAAATATGCTTCATGGTGAAAGGTTCGGGTCAGCGCAACACAGCTTGAAATTGACGCTCTAAAATCTTAAGCGACTGTTGAATTTGGACGTCGATTTCGTCGCTGCGGAGCGTACCGCTGGGGTTACGAAAAACCAGCGTAAAAGTGCAGCTTTTCTTATCCGATTCCATCTGGCCGCCGCGCCATGTGCCCACGAAACGCAGCGCTTCGAGATACTGCAGGTTCGCCGACAGCAGTGTCGCCCGCACCTCGGCCCAACGTACCGCGGCACCCAGCAGCACTGACACGTCGCGCTGGACGGCCGGAAAACGAGGCAGCGCCTGCGCTCGACGCACCGGCTCAAACCAATTCCGCCAGACTTCCCAGCGCAGCTCCGCCCCCGCGGCCGGATGCCGCAGGTCATAAAACTTCAGAACGGCATCGGCAAACCGCCCGACCACGCCCGCCTTCGCATGACGAACCACCGCGCCGGCGGCCTTCGGCACGCGGACCAGTAACTCTGCCGCCGCGTCCGGCGCCAACGCGCCGCGATCCTGCGGCGTCATCTCCAGCTCCGCCCCGGGACACAGGCGCTGCAGAAGCATCTCCACGGCGCCGAGTATCTCGGTGACACTGTTACCGATCAGCGCGACGCGCCACTCTTGGGCCGGCGGTGCGGCCGGGGAAGCTTGATCTTGCCAATATACGGCGGCATGTTCAAACAACCGCACCCCCGCTTCGCCTTGATTTTGATTGAACTGGCGCGCCCGCAGCAACCCCGGCCAGAGGCTCGGACGCAACGTGTTGCTCAATTTACGCACGGCATCGCTGACCCGCACCGCCGCTTGACCGGGCTCCAGAAATAGCGCGGCTTCGCGCGGTTCGACAAAACTGTACGTAATCGCCTCCTGCCAGCCGCAACTGGCAAGAGTTTCCCGCATGGTCCGATGCGCCTGCAGGGCGACGTCATCCGGTGGCATGCCATGTCGCACCTGATCTTGCACGGGAACCCGTGCGTAGCCCCACAAACGGAGAATCTCCTCGATAAGGTCAATCTCGCGGCTGATGTCGCTGCGATACGATGGTATACGGCAGAGGACGCGATCCGATTCTAGCTGTGGTTCAAATCCCAGGCGCTCCAGAATGTCCAGCATTTCCGTGGCGGGGATGTCCACACCGACAATCTGTCTCACCCGTGCCGGCCGCACGGCAAGGGCCACCGCCTCCTGCGGGCGGGTGCGGGCATCGTCGCCGAAAGCGCCGACCCGCACCGTGGCGCCCCCCGGCTCCGGCGCCGGAGAACAGCCAGCCGTCCGAATGCAATCATTGCGCCCCTGCTGCCGCGGTGCCACGGTGCAGATTGCCCCGCCAGCCAACACCCCGCCAGCCACCTGCTGCAACAGCGCCGCAGCCCGGCGGGAGGCATAGTCGGCCAGAGCCGGATCGATGCCGCGCTCAAACCGAAACGATGACTCGGTCGCCAACCCCAGCCGCCGGGCGGTCCGACGGATGTTGAATGGTTCAAAACGGGCCGATTCCAGCAGAATATCCCGTGTCGCCGGAACCACTTCGCTGTCCCGACCGCCCATAATTCCGGCCAGAGCGACTGGCGCAGCGGCGTCCGAGATCACCAGCGTTTCCTCGGTCAGGTCATGAACACGGCCATCCAGCGTGGTGATCTTTTCGCCGGCCACGGCCCGCCGCACGATAATTTGGCGCTCCGCTATTTTCGCCAGATCGAAGGCGTGCAAGGGCTGGCCCGTATCCATCAGCACAAAATTCGTCACATCCACGACGTTGTTGATGCTGCGCAGACCTATCGTTGCCAGCGCCCTCCGCAGCCAGGCTGGCGACGGGCCGACACGAACCCCGCGCAGCACGCGTGCTGAGTAATAAGGACACAAGTCCGGCGCTGCGATCCGTACCGTCAACCAATTTTCCGCCGCCGGCGCGGTTTCGGCCAGGCGCGGTTCCGGCGCCGCAAAACGCCGCCGCGATAGTGCCGCCAATTCGCGGGCCAGCCCCAGATGACTTAAACAATCCGGCCGATTACTGGTCACCTCCACATCCAGCACCTGGGTTCCGTCGATCGTCTCGACGCGTTCGACTACAAATCCACCCTGGATCAACGCCTCCTGCGCCTCCGCGGCGGCAATCGGACGATCCAGGTAGGTGGCGATCCAATCCAAGGCAATCTTCATGGCGGTATTTCTATCTGCCGGCGCGGCCGGCGTGGAATCAGGTTGGAAAATCCATCAGCTGCTGCGCGGCGCGGGTTCCCGCCCTGACGCTTCGGTCGGTACGTCATGCGGGCTATAGCGGCGCACGACTGAACCCTCTGCGGTCCGGTCCAGGTGAAAGTAAGCGAAATCCGTCGGGCGCAGCTCCGCCAAAGCGGTGCTGACGCTGGACGGAAGGTTCATCTGGCGCGTGGTCGCAAGCACCTGGCAATTAAAATGATCCGCCGCTGCAACCAGCTTGCGCAGGACCTGCGGGAGCAGCGCCTCCGGACAGGCGTTGGCCAACTCGTCCACCAGCACCATGCCGTGTGGCGCCGACGACATCGCTAGAATCAACGATAACAGGCGGCCGACGGTATCGCCCAAAAAAGGGATGGGAATTTTTCGCCCCAGGCCGATGTCGGCGTGAATCAGTCCGGTGCCGCCCATGTGGATGGCGGAAAGGCTCTGGATTTGCGGATCCGCGGTCCGCACCAGGTCCAGGACCAGATCCGTCTGTTGCATAATTTCCAGTTCGCCGTAACGCTCCGCTTCCGCCTTGGGATTCGTCGGGACCCGGGCCGGCAGACAGATCGTCGGGGGCAGCTTATTCGGAGGAGAACTGAAACGCATTTCGAGCCGCCCATTCTTGATCACAATATCCGCCGTGTTCACGACTTTATTGTCTTGCAGATATTTCAGATGCAGCGCCGGCTCGACGCTGGGCGGCGCGGCGGCCGCACCGGGACCGGCCGGTTGCGGTCCTGCGGACGGACCCGGCGGCAATTTGTTTTCCGCGTTGAAGACGATGCGCCGTGTGGTATTGGCCGGATCCAGAACTATCTCCAGCCCGCGGCTGCCCGACTCGTCGATGGCCGCCAGGCGGATCGGTCGCGTCGTCTTGTACCGATAAAAACAGGATGCAAACACCGACTCGGGACCCGCAATCACCTGCAGCCCCCGCCAGGTGATCGGCTTCAAAAGCATCTCCGGATTCAGTTGATCGCAGAATAAAAAGGCCGCTTCCAGCAGTGCCGTCGCGCCGACGTTGTGCTGACCGCCCACGAGTGTTACAGCGCCCAGCCCATCCAACGCCAGCGTCTCAAAGAGTTTGAAATTATGGATTTCGAAAGAGCGAATCATTTTCTCAAGCCCACCAACACTTACCAACAGCCCAATCCAGTATCGCGTATCTTAATATCCGCGCGCCATGCCCGCCACTCTTGGCTACGGCTTTGTTAAGCGATACATTTCTGTTTGGCGAAAGGGCCCGGCCCCGCCACTGAACCCGAAGCACCGGCCTTCAGGTCACCGTAGCGAGTCGCCCGCGGCGACCCGGTGAATGGTGGCGGCCGAGGTACCCCAAAAGTTAAGTGGTGACAAAGCAGTACGACGATTTGGGGTAGAGGGTCCTAGCGCAGGTCGGACCGCCGCCTTAGAAGGCCTTTCCAGGTCGCCATAGACGACGCGCCTTCGGAGACCGGCGCCGCTTTAAACGCAGACTGGACAGTCCGCGCTACCAGCGCGGACCACACCGGATCACACAGCTGCCCGCCTCTCTGAAAAAATGTGTACGTCCACCATGGCACTGGCCGCAGCCTGCTTGCAGTAGGCATCACGGGCGAATATGGTTATGTTCGTGTCGTTTCCGGCGAAAGCGTTTCGCGGAGCCGGGCGAAAGAGGTCTGTAACCAGGCGGGAAAAGTAGTCCCGACAGCCATCGGGATCGGCATACCGCGGCCTGCATGCTGATTCTGGCCGTTATGACACGCAGAGCACTACTGCTTTGTCACCTCTTAGCCTTCGGGGATCGCGTCCGGAAGCCGTTCATCGGGTCGCCGCGGGCGACTTGCTACGGCGACCTGAAGGCCGATGCCTCGGGGTCGGTGGCGAGTCTGGGGCTCTTTTTCCAACCCGAAATTCATCGTTTGAAAACGCACTACTGGGTGAGTGGCGGGATTTTGGGGCGGGGACATACCCACGGGCGGCATGAATGCCGCCGCTAAGACGTTGGGGGCTTGGCGCTGTCGCTGCGATCAGGATGGGGGCGGTTCCCGTCGCTGCAGTTCAGCCGCCTGTGGTGACCTCCGGACTGTGAAAAGGGGGGAAGCCTCGCGATTTTTAGGACCGTTTGTTGTTCTCGTCCGAGGGCGGTTAGCCCGAAGATGAAGCATGACCGTAGACCAAAGCATGATGTCCCAGAACCGAACCTGTCAAGGTTGTGACCGAAGCTTGGGGCCGGCGGAAACAGGCTGGATCTGGAACGAGTACCCCGTCTGCACCGTCTGTTACGGCGCTTTGACGGCCGATGAAACTCAGGCCGGCACCGCCACCCCAGCCGATTCACTGACCTGCGCTGACCACGCCGGCCTGTTGGCGGCCGCCCCACTGCTGACCACCGAACAAGCGGCCCTGCTGGAGCATTGGATTATGATCGACGGCCCCGGAGCCGAAGAAATTCGAGCTGAGATCCAGCAGGCTCTCAGCGCCGACGCCGCGGCTTTTAACCTGCTGGGGGTGCGCTTTTATCATGGTCGCGGGATTCCGAAGGCCCTCCGCTGGGCCGCTCAATTTTTTGCCCGGGGCGCCCGGATGGGCAACTGTCAGGCGTTCCATAATCTCGGGACATGCTATACTGCGGCGGCGGGACTGGCTCCCGCCGCGAGCGCCAGATTCACGCTGTTTCAGAAGCGGGCTGACGCGGGGGATCCCGACGCCATGTATTGGCTTGGCTTCTGCTGGGCGCATGGGGTGGGCACTAAACGTCACCATCCCACCGCCGCGGAGTGTTACCGGCGCGCCGCGGAAAGCGGCCATGCCCATGCTTGGGTGAGCTTGGGGCTGCTGTTCCACACCGGCAATGGCGTGGCTCAAAGTGACAAGGCCGCTTTGGACTGCTTCCAAAAGGCGGCGGCGATGGGCCATCCGCCTGGCATGTACCAGGCGGGTTGCTTGTACATGCTCGGCCAAGGTCTGGAAGAAAATCCCGGCGCGGCGGCGGCCTGGTTCACCAAGGCCGCCGCGTCCGGCCATGATTTGGCTATGAACCTGCTCGGAAATTGTTACGGGCGTGGCTACGGCGTGCCGCGCGACCCGCAAGCGGCGCACTATTGGCGGCGGCTGGCCTTGGAGGTCAAGCAGCGCCAAACTGCGTAAACCAACTGTCGGACCCGCCCCCGCAAGCTTTCCCCTTGGAGATCGCACCTATGTATTGGTCCCGCACCCTCATTCCCACCGCACGCCAGGCGCCTGCGGACGCCCAGATCGCTTCGCATCAATGGATGATCCGCGCCGGCCTGGTGCGGCAAATTGCCGCCGGGGTGTACGACTGGCTGCCGCTGGGCTGGCGGGCCATGCAGAAAATATGCGCGATCATCCGCCAGGAAATGGACGCCACCGGCGCCCAGGAACTTCACCTGCCGGCGCTGCTACCCGCCCAGTGGTGGAAGCAGACGGGGCGCTATGCGGATTATGGCCCGCTGCTGTTCAAAGTGAAGGATCGCCGGGATACGGAAATGATTCTTGGGCCTACCCACGAGGAATGCGTGACCGAGTTGGTCAAGGCTTACGTGGGCAGCCATAAGCAACTGCCCCTGATCCTGTATCAGATTCAGGGCAAGTTCCGGGATGAAGCCCGCCCCCGTAATGGCCTGCTGCGGGTCCGGGAGTTTTTCATGAAAGACGCCTACAGCTTCCACAGTTCCGCGGAAAGTCTCCACGAAACCTACCAGGCCATGTATCATGCCTATGTCCGCATTTTTAGGCGCTGCGGCGTGTCCGCGGTGGCGGTGGAAGCGGAAAGCGGGCCGATCGGCGGGGAAGCCAGCCACGAATTCATCTGCCCGTGCGCCGCCGGCGAAGATGTGATGGTGCGCTCCGAGGATGGCGCTTATGCCGCGAACCTGGAACGGGCGGGCCGCGCGATCTTCGCCCCGCTGACGCTCGCGACCGCCGCAGCGGCGCCGCCGGCGCCGCTGCAGCGCGTGCCTACCCCCGGCGCCGCGACCATGCAGCAAGTCGGCCAGATGCTTGGCGCCCCCCCGCAGCACATGATAAAAACGCTGGTCTTTGTCGCCGGAAAGGACGCGCCCCGGCCTTGGGTGCTGGCCTGCGTGCGGGGCGATCACGAGGTCAATGAAGCGAAACTGCGGCACGTGGCGGGCAGTGTGGAATTGGCCCCAGCCGAGCCGGCCCGCGCCGCGGGCCTGATCATTGGATTCGTCGGGCCACACGCCGCCAACACGATCCCCGCCCAATTGGTGATTGATCCCGATGTCCTGGCCCTGCCCACCGCGATCGCCGGCGGCAACGAGGTGGATTGGCACGTGAAGAATTTCAACTGGCGCCATCACCTGCACCCCGCCGCGGCTCAGCGCGCCGTGGTCGCGGACATTCGCAACGCGGTTCCGGGTGACCGTTCCCCAGCCGGATCACCGCTGACGTTCAGCAAGGGCATTGAATTGGGACATGTCTTTAAACTGGGAACCCGCTATAGCCAGGCCCTCGGCGCGACCTACCTGGATGAAAATCAGCAGGCCCAGGCGATCATCATGGGCTGTTATGGCATCGGGCCGGGGCGGATTTTAGTCGCGGCCCTGGAAACGCTCTGCGACGCCGATGGCATCAACTGGCCAATGAGCATCGCTCCCTACCAGGTGGTAATTACGCCGATCCAATACGAAGGACGAGCCCGGCAAGTCGCCGACCAACTGCATGCCGAGCTGGTCACCCGCGGTGTGGATGTGCTGCTGGACGATCGCGACCAGCGACCGGGCGTAAAATTTAAGGATGCCGATCTGATTGGCATACCGCTACGCGTGGTGCTCGGAGAAAAAGGGTTGGCCGCGGGCCAAGCCGAGCTGAAGCGCCGCGGCGAGAAAGGGCCCGTCATGCTTCCGCTGGCAAATCTTGCCGCGGCGGTGGACGAACGGGTGCGAAAGTGCCTGGCGGAGGCGACGCTGTAACTTGGAAGCCATCGCACCCTCCAAAAGAGAATGCTTGCATCGTGATGCCTGACCCGGTGATGCTTGACCATGAAGTGCCGGAACCCCTGCCGGCATCGGCCGGCCAGGAGGATGGCCTTGAGCACTACCGTTTTGTGCTTCGCCACGATCTGCGGAAACGGCTGGATCTTTACTTGCGCGATCGCCTCACGGCGTATTCCCGAGCCTGGCTGCAGAAGTTAATCAAGGCGCAACAGACCCGCGTCAACGGACGCCCGGCCCGGCCCAGCACCATTCTGCGTGCCGGGGACGTCGTGGAATTGGACTGTCCGCCGTTGGCGCGACGCCAGGCGGCTCCGGAAGCCATGCCCCTGGATATTCTCTATGAGGATGATGATTTTCTGGCGCTGAATAAGCCCGCCGGCGTGATCGTACACCCGGCCCGCGGCCGCTGGAGCGGTACACTGATCAATGGCCTGATCTATCACGCCCGCCACACCGGCGGGACACTCGCCACGGGCAGTGATCCATGGCGGCCAGGCATCATTCATCGCCTGGACCGCGATACCACCGGTCTGCTGTTGATCGCCAAAACCGATGAGGCCCATTGGCGGCTGGCGGGCCAGTTCGAACGCCGCAGCATCCAGAAAACCTATCTGGCTCTGGTGCATGGGACGCCCCCCCTGGAATGCGATCTTATCGACGCTCCCCTGGGCGTGCATCGACGCGAACGGGAGAAATATGCCGTCCGCCGTGATAGCGGGCGAGCGGCCCAGACAGTCTATGCCGTGCGCCGAAGATTCGCCCATTTCAGCTGGCTGGAGTTACACCCCCGCACCGGACGGACCCATCAGCTGCGCGTCCATCTGAGCTCCATTGGCTGCCCCATCGCCGGCGATGTGACTTACGGCGGCCGGGTACTGACCGCGCGCGACCTCGGCGTGCCGGCGGACGAATCGAACCGGCCCCTGCTCCAGCGCCAGGCTCTCCACGCCTGGAAGTTGCAGTTCGTCCATCCCCGCACGCTGCGGCGCATGGAACTGCAAGCCCCCTTGCCGGAAGATATCCGAAACCTATTGGCCTTGTTGGAGTCCCCCTCATGAGCCGCCCTATAAAAAACGCGCCTAGCGCGCCGCCGCCGGAAAGCCTTTCGGAGTGTCAGCGGATTCTGCGCTATCAATTTCAGCGTCCGGAATTGCTCGCGGCGGCGCTTACCCACGCCTCTGCCGTAACCGATCGGAGTCAATCCAATGAACGGCTGGAATTTTTAGGTGACGCGGTGCTGGGGCTGATCATATGCCGCCATGTGTACGAGTTGTTTCCCGCGGACCCGGAAGGCCGCCTGACTACGCTGAAGTCGGCGGTCGTCAGCCGCAAAACCTGCGCCCAGGTCAGCCAGACCCTGGGCTTGCCGGGCTACATGCGGGTGGGCGCCGGGGTGGCCCGGGTGGGCCGCCTGCCGATCAGCCTGGTTGCCGGTGTTTTAGAGGCCGTGATCGGCGCGATTTATCTGGATGGCGGGTTGGAGGCAGCACGCCCGCTGGTGTTGCGGCACATGCAGGCCTGGATTGACCGTTATGCCGCCAGCGCCCATCAAGACAATTATAAATCCATGTTGCAGCAATACGTTCAACGGACGCTGGGCCGCACGCCGGAGTATCGGATCGTTCGGGAGAGCGGGCCGGATCATCATAAATCCTTTCATATCCAGGTCTGCGTTGGAGCACGTGAATTTGAGTCGGCGACGGGTCCGACGAAACAGCAGGCCGAACAGCAGGCGGCGCTGCGGGCGCTGGCCACGCTGGGCGTGCTCGAAGCGGCGGCATCCGGATCGGAGGAAATCCCGGGCGGCGAATAGTCCCAGCGCGGCGGAGCCGCAACCAAAGCGTCCGAACGCGGAGATAAAGAGAGATTCGTCTCTTCGTGCCGCGGTCGCACTGCCGCGGCAGAGTCCGCCGAGGCGGATCCGCCTCCGTGCGGACCGGGGGCTATACCTTACGAAGATTTTTGCTCGGCCTAGGGATTCTGGTCGTCCGGCAGACCGCTACCCCCGGCAGGCTGCGGGCTATATATTTGCTTGCGGTTCCGCCACCCGGGGCAATCTGTGTTTTTGCTGGTCGGGGCCGTTTATCCACCCAGGGCTTCGCCGCGTTGTACCCGGTGCGGCTCACAAGATGAAATGCCGGTCCAGACCCGGATCGGTGGACCACGGGATTGGTGAAATGGGCGAACCGCGAATAGCGATGGACGTGATGGCCGCGGTCGGTGGCCCCGGCGCGCTGGCGGTGTTTGATTCCGGCCTCGGCGGACTGACCGTCGTGCGGGCCTTGCAACGCCGCCTGCCGACGGAAAACCTGGTTTATTTCGGCGACACAGCGCGGGTGCCCTATGGTGCCAAATCACCGCGGACGGTTTTGCAATTCGCCCGACAATGCCTGCGGTTTCTGATGCGCGCGCGGCCGAAACTACTGGTGGTCGCCTGCAATACGGTCAGCGCCACCGCGCTGGAAAGGCTCCGTGACGAATTCAGCGTGCCGCTGATCGGAGTACTGGAACCGGGGGCCGCAGCCGCTGTGCGGGCGGTGCGCCGTCGCCAGTCCGAAGGCCCGTGTCCGGTCGGCCTGATTGCCACCGAAGCCACCATCGCCAGCGGCGCCTATCCGGCGGCGGTGCGCCGGTTGGACCCGGCCATTTATCTGGTCGGTCAGGCTTGTCCCCTACTGGTCCCGTTAATTGAGGAGGGCCGGCCCACGGATCACCCTATTGTGCGGGCGGTGCTGGCGGATTATCTCACCCCGCTGCGACAACTGCAGCCGCCGGTTTTGATTCTCGGCTGCACGCACTATCCTCTGCTGGCGGAGGCGATCATGCGGGACCTCGGCCCGGCCACAGCGCTGGTTGATTCTGCTGATGAAACTGCCTTGGTGGTTGCCGAACGGTTGGCTACAATGCCAACACCCCAGCCCGGTCCAGCGGCGGACGGCTCCGCCCCCGCGGCTCTGCCAGGGGTCCCGAAGCGCGGCGTGTCGCCACTACCGCCCCCGCCCGCCCCGGGGCCCGCAGCGTCCAAAGATACGCGGTCCGGGCTGCCGCGGGCCTTATGCGGCGGCCGCCTGACGTGCTACGTGACGGATCAGGGGCAACGGTTTGAAACCATTGCCGGTCGGTTTCTCGGCCAGCCCATTAGACAACCGATCTGGGTGGATCCCGATTGGCTCGAACCTGCCGCCGGGTAACCGATGGTTGCTTTTGACACGAAAACGAATGGTCGATTCGGGGCGTCATCGACGACTGGTCGTGCCGCCCAAAGGAACTTGATGAAGAACGGAATTAAAAGCCGCGTTGCACTTCCGCCTGCGCTGCACTCTGCGGCGGTCGCCCTGCTCTGCGCGGGTGTTCTGCTGCTGAGCGGATGTCATTCCTCCGCCAACCATGCGCAAACTTTCAACGGCTTCGTACAAGGCCTGTTCAACCATGCCCACGCCCGCCAAAACGCCCCCCGACACGCCGCGGCCATGTTCGACGTGGCGAATCCCGACGCCCAGCGGGCGGCCATCGCCTGGATGGCGCGCCAGAGCTTCGGCTATCAGCCGGTATTTTTGAAAGCCTATCAACTTGACGCCGCTGCGCCCAGCCCACTTGTGCGCGGCGAAGCGCTGCTGGCCCTGGGCGGCTCAGGCGTCCCAGCGGTAGCACCCACCGTGATTAATGGTCTGAGCGATCCGGTCCGATTTGTACGGATGTGCGCGGCGATCGCCTTAACCCGCATCCATGCGCCAGCGGCGATCCCGGCACTTCTGCAACACCTGCGCCATGATCCTGATGCCCAGGTACGCGTCTATTGCGCCATCGCCTTGAAGCAGTACGCCACGCGCTCGGTGCAGCGCGCGCTTATCGTGGCGCTGAATGATCCCAATGTGGCGGTAGCTCGGATCGCCTGGGATGATTTAATCGCACAAACCGGCCGCCGGTTGCCCGCACATGCCCAGCCGTGGCGGCAGTGGCTGCAGACTAAGTCAGTGTCACCGTAAATGGCGGTACGGAGAGTTGCAGCGTTTTGCGCACCAGCTTGACGCTGTCATCCAGCGAGTAAATGACCTGTTTGCCTTGCCGCTGGTGGGCAATCACGCGGTTCATGCGAAGCAGGCTCAGATGGTGGCTGATAGTCGGCTGCGGTAGTTTAATGTGGTTGCAGATTTCCGTGACGGTGCGTTCGCCGTCCTTCAGCAACAGCACGATCCGCAGGCGGGTTGGATCGGAAAGTAGACGAAAAAGCATGCCCAGAGAAGCCAAACCGGCCTCATAGCTCGATCTCTTGGACGCCATAGTTGAAAACTCCTGATCTCCGTGCCAGGGTTTAATCACCCTGTCTATATTACTATGTAATTTAGTATAGAGATATTACAGCAGTTGTCAAAATGATCAAAAAAAATCCTGGCGTTTCCGCGGGCGGTCCTGCGGAAGGCCAGGATAGGCCCCCAAACCCTCCCCAGGATGGCACGGCCTGAATACCACCGCCGACGGGACCGGGGCCCATCGCCAAAGGTGCTGGCGAGGTGTTAATATATCGTCCAATCGCCAGCCAAGGATTAGCCGGATGCTCCATCATTATCAAAATGGGTGTTGGACGGATAACAAGCCAGCCGTCCCACCACGCGGTGGGCCGGATGGTCGCGGCCCGATACCGCCACAGCCGCTGGCCACCCCAGGTGGATCTGTGGACCGATATCCTGCGCCGCGCCATGGCGTTGGGCGTCGCCAGAATGAACCCGCCGCCGTCTTGCGGGGCTGCTTCCGCGGTATCGTCGTGACCAATCAGCCCCTTTGCCGGGAACACTACCGCCTTACCCTTCACGTCGCCGCCTTCCCCCCCAGTGATCCCGGCCAATTCATCCAGATTCTTTGTCCGCTGGCGCCCGGCGCGGCGGATCCTCCTAACGCCGTCGACGACGGCGCGCTCCAGGCAAAACAATGGCGCCTCGGCTCCCGCCCACCCCGCTTTACCGATCCCTTTTTAACCGCGGACCGACCGTATCTGCGCCGCCCCTATTCCATTGCTGGCCGCCGCGACACCTCTACCGCGGCCAAGGCCGCGGGACCACGGGCGGAGCTGGACATTATGTATCGTGTGATTGGCCGTGCCACCGTGCAGCTGGAAAAACTTACGCCTGGCGACGAAGTGTCCCTGCTCGGCCCTCTGGGACATGGCTTCATCCGATCCGATCACTTGCGGCGGGCGCTGCTCATCGGCGGCGGCGTGGGCGTTCCACCCATCTTATACTTAGCGGAAAGGCTGGCCAGCTGGGGCATTGCGGCGGTCGCCTTCATCGGGGTGCAGCGCGCGGACCTGCTGCCGCTGACGCTCATCGCGGACCACCCCCCGGCGACCGATCATCCGATTGAACGACCCTGCCTGATGGAATTCGCACGCCACGGAATATCATCCATTCTGACCACCGATGATGGCTCTTTGGGGATACCTGGACGGGTCACGACGGCGCTGAGAACCTACCTTCTCGCTCACCGGCAATTCGACGCCAGTTCCGGCGTGCCGGAATTGTTTTGCTGCGGCCCCACTGCCATGATGCGGGCGGTCAGCCAAGTGGCAGCGGAATTCAGCCTGCCCTGCCAGGCCGCCCTGGAGCAGCCCATGGCCTGCGGCATGGGTACGTGTCAGAGTTGCGTGATGAAGTATCGCCCGCCGGGCGCCCTGGATTGGGTCTATAAGCTCACTTGCACCGACGGACCGGTGTTCCATACTGCGGACATTATATGGTCCTAGCAAAGCCAACCCTGCTCTCCGGCGCAGAAACGGTTCCGCTTTAAACCCTGACCCTGGAGCCAACGGCAAATATGGTGATCTTGCACATCGTGGATCCCACCACCGGTCTCGACGCCTTTGACACGCTGGCCCTGCTTGTCAACACGATGCCGGGCACACAGCACGTACTGGTGCTGGGCCATTACGGCTGGTCGGATGCGGCTGTCCTGGCGGGCATACCGCGCCGCGTGCTGCATTGGAGCCGGGCGTTGGGACGCTGGGACCCGACGGTGCGGCCGGCGGTCCGCCGCGCCATTCAGGAAATTCAGCCCAGCCATGTGCACGCCTGGGGTGGCTGGAGTATGAACGCTCTGGGCGGCTTCGACGGCCCCTGCCTCGCCAGCGTCCAGCTTCCGCAATCCCAGCGACAACTCGCCATCCTGCGTAGCGCGATGAAACAGCGCCCGTGGCTGGTGCTAACCACTTCGCACGCTGCCCGCGAGTTTTTAGTTCACGCCGGCCTGGCCCGCTTGCGCCTGCTCGCCGTGGCGCCGGGCGCCTGGACGGCGCCCCATCTGCCCCCCGTTCCGCGAAATCTCCGCCGCATCCTCGGCCTGCAGCCGCGGGAAGGCCCGATCCTGCTCCTGGGCGGATGGTCCGAACCAACCTTCCGACAGGATCATGCGATTTGGGCGACCGCCATCATTTCTCATCTATATCCGGAGGTTTGGGGGTTGATCCGGTCCGACCCGATTCCACGCCAAGAATGGGTCCATCCCTTTGCCGGATATCAATCGTTTACGCATACACTCAAGGATCCGCAGTTGATCGCGATTGCTCCCGTGCAATACTCCTGGCGCCAACTCGCCGCCTTTGCGGATCTATTTGTCTTTACGCCGGCCGGTCCCGCCGGGATGAACAGTCTGCTGGCGGCGCTGGCCTGCGGTAAACCGATTGTCAGCACGGCCACCGCCCCGGTCCGGGAGCTGTTGGAGGATGGCCAGAACGCCCTGTTGGCGGCCCCGGAGAATCCCCGGGAAATCGCCGCACGTATTCATACGCTGTTGCACGACGATGCATTACGACAACGCCTCTCCGCGGCGGCGCAGGCGACGTTCCAGCGGTATTGTTCGGGGCCACGACTGACTGAACAGATGGCCTCCATCTACGCCCAGGTGGAGCAGGATCCCGCCTTGCGCAACCCGGTGGCGCCCCCGCCACTGTAGGAGTCTGTCCCCACCGGATCACAGCCGCTCCGCGCCACCCGGTCGGCTCGCGTCGCGATCCCTGTTCCCAGAAAAAGCAGCCCCCAAACCGGGACCGAGCGCAGCGCCGCCCCGGGTTCTTGAACCGCCGCGGTTATTTTTAGGACCGGCCACAGGTTTTTGGTTCCGACTGGTAGCCCCGCGGCTCAAGGCCTGCATGATCGTCCAGCCCCTTATCCTGCCGGCCGCTCCCGCACCGCCGAAAGTTGGCGGTGACAACCGACCGCTGCTCGCTGAAAGCTGATAGCTGGTAGCTGACTGCTGAGAGCTGTCCGACCATCGCCGCAGGGCGCCTAAAATAAAACATGGCCGGAAAGCGGCGGCCAGTAGCGAAAAGGCAGGGCTATGAAAACCACGTTCGTTCAACGGCTGGTGCTCACAGCCGGACTCGCCGCCGGCGGCCTGCTTCTCGCCGGCTGCGGCGGGTACTATTACGAAGGTTACTACGCGGATGGTGGAGGTGTACAGCGATTCCGCAAAGAGGGTAACCGTGCGTTGAGCTGAGCCGCCGGGGGCGGGCGGTTGGTGGGGGCCGGTCTTTCCGGGAGCAGATTCGCATTCGGCGCGGGCTTGACAAGCCGCCCGCTTTCTTATATACTATAGTTATGAAAGACACCGC
>JAJYFE010000183.1 GCA_021785435.1 Planctomycetota bacterium | reverse complement strand
ACCGCTACCCCCGGCAAGGTTGTAATGAGGCTGGCCACAAGGGTGGTGGTGGCGACGAAACGGTGTGCGACGTTGTCGACCATAACCCCGAATCCCTCCAGGGTCCGCACCCCGAGAAGATTCCGATCGCCCGGCTGGGCCAAGACCACTTCATCGGTGGTTTCGAAGCCTTCCGCACGCAGGATCGCGTAGCCCATTTCACGCTCGATCAACTGCTTCGTCGCCGTCTGGAAGGTGCGCTTGCGGCGCGCCGGGATTCCGATGCGATTGAGCACTTCCGTCGGCAGCCAAGTGAGTTCAGCGCCGGTATCAACCCGCACTTCAATGGCCGGTGTTACCAGGTTTTCCCGCTGCGGATTGCAAGCGGCGATATGGACCTTAAACAGGCTCATAGGCTATTTCTTGGGAGCGGCGGCGGTTTTGGCATTAAAGCTGCCATATTTCTTCTGGAACCGCTCGACGCGACCGGCCGTATCGACGAACTTCTGCTTTCCGGTATAGAAAGGATGGCACACGCCGCAGATTTCCGCCTCGATATGCCGCAGGGATGAACCGGTTTCAAACGTATTGCCGCAGGCGCAACGCACTTTGATGTAATTATAGGTGGGATGAATCTTATCTTTCATGGTCGAGCCTCCAAGTTATGCCACCACGCGTTAAACTCTCCGCACAGTGCGAAGAATGCTGGTGGGCCGTGCTAGGCGTTACGCCCACCTATACCTTATAGCTTCGGGTCTTCGTGCCGCGGTTTAGTCGCCGCGGCAACAGTTTGGGTTGGATCCCGTGGGCCGCGCCGGGAAATCGACGTTCTCCACCGCGGCCATTCCGCGTTCCTACGTAGCGGCGTCCGGACTCGAACCGGAGACCTTGGGCTTATGAATCCCGCGCTCTACCAACTGAGCTACGCCGCCGCATGACTAATGGCGTAGTTTAGCATCTTGGGCGGCTTTCTGGCAAACGCCGCGCTACGCCCACCGCGGTTTGGGGTTGAGCGCCGCCGGCAGGGTGCGCTGCCGCTGGGCCTGTTGGACGACTTGGGCCAAATTCTCCGTGGCGCTCCACGGAGCGGGGCGGATCTTCCACGCCGCCTGTTCGTAGACGTTGAAAATGAATTCGGTCACACGGGCGATCCGTGAAAAATCGGTCAGCGGCGTCGCTCCCCCCCGCACCGCCTCGGCGAAACTGTTGTAAACGGGCGAAACACCCTCGAAATCCCTGTTATTCTCTGGAAAATCCAGCACCGGTTGACCGTCCGGGAAAAGATAGCCCGCCCCGTTCCACATGGCCCGGCCCTTGGCACCGATGATCTCAATCAGGTGGCGCTCCGTCCGGCTGCAGGTCGTGGCGAACGCAATGAGCCGCGGTGATCCCGGCGCCGCTAATTTTCCGGTGATGAACGCGGCGTCTTCCATCTCCAGGGCGGGCGTGGCATGGAATCGATACAGGCCAACCTGCAGATCGGTAACGCCTGCCACAGTTGGCTCCTGGCCCGGCGCCGCCAGGATAAGGGTTTGCGTGAGGTAATGAATCGCCTGGTTGTACATGACGCCGTCAAGATTCCAGGCGCCGTTAAACATCTTTTTTCCCGACCATCTGGCCCGGTTGTAATAGGAATCTTCGCGCCACCACAGACTGGAAAGAAACACCTCCCGGATCGGCCCGATGGCGCCTTCGTTCAGCTTGCGGCGCAGGTCCAGCATGGAGTTCCGGCCCACGTGCTGCATATGCACCGCGCCCACCTTACCGGCCTGGTCGCGGGCCTGGATCATGGCCCGGCAATCATCTGGATGCGTGGCCATGGGCTTTTCGACCAGGACGTGCTTGCCCGCCGCAAAGGCCGCCACGGTGATCTCCCGGTGCAGAAAATGCGGCGCCGCGATGACCACGGCCTCCACCGACGCATCCGCCAACAGTTGGCGATAATCGCTGTAAAGTTTCCCGCCGGCCGAGGTTAACCGTTCGGCGTGCGGGCGCACCGCCGGATCATCCAGTCGATTATCGCCGCCGGCGACGAGGCGAAAGTTGGGATTCTTTTGAAGCTCGCTGATGTGCAGCGGCCCGATGCCGCCGCCGATGCCGATCAACCCTATGCGGACGGGCTCCTTCACCGAGCCTACCGGCGCTGCCTTTTCCGCCGTGACGATTTGGCCTGGCGCCCAAGGCGCCAGCTGGGGCGCCGCAGGCGTGGCTTTTTTCATGGTCTTGCTGGCCTTTTCTTTGCCCATACGTGCTTTTCCTGTTCTATATCCGGGCCGTGGTAACGCTTGGCAGGCCGTCCCACCGCCCACTGGTCACTGTCCAGCGTCAACGCTTTGCAGAAGTTCCCTGGCGGCCTGGCAGGCTATGTGGAACGATTCCGCCGTCGGCATTTTGGCATACGTCGCATTGGCCGCTCCGGAGGTTCCGGTGGCCAGGACCGCCGCGGAATGCTGCAAATGTGGCTCCACCGTCAACGGACCCGTCCAGCCACGGCGCACGGCATCAGCCAGGATTTTCTTAACCGCCCCCTGGCCCTGCCCCACCGGCACATGGTACAAGGTCTGGTCGTCCGCCCAGACGCTGTCCTTCAGATGGAACGCATCGGTGACCTCGCGCAGCTTGAGCCAGTTTTCCCACACGTTTTCGCGCGCGACGTTGTAGTTGTCAAAGTCAAAAATCAGGCGCACCACGCCGTCGGCGCCGTCGCGGAACGTCCTGGCCAGCAACTCCATTTCTCCGCATTTTTCGCCGAAGATACCCATTTCATTTTCGATATACAACGTCAGCCGCAGCTTGGCCGCAAGTTGCTTAAGCTGCCCGAGCCGGTCGAGCGCCTGCCGGCGAAACTCCTTCTGCGGAAGCTTAGCCTTGCGATTGTAATAGCTGAAGATGCGCACGCGGCGGCACCCCAGGATGTCCGCCAACTTGCCCAAATGCCGCAGCTTGTCCAGATCGCCCTGCATATCATCGGCCAGGTCTATCTTGCCGATAGGCGAACCGAACATCGCAACCTGAAGCCCGGCGACATCGAGCTGGCTGCGTATGCGCCTGGCCCGCTCCTCCGGCAGGACCGACACATTAAAGCCGTCCATGGCCCGCAGATCCAAGAACTTCAAGCCCACCCGCTCAATGGCCCGGATCTGCTCCTGGCACGAATCCCCCGCTTCGTCCGATAACGCGGAAAGATGCTCAAGCATGCCATTTTCTCCTGGTTGGAATCATCACCCACTGGCGGTTTGGGGCGCGACATGCGCCGGTCCCATCCGCCGCCACCTCGAGGCTTCAAACCACGATTTCGCGTACGGACGGCCACGGAATGTGTGGATTCTGCCGCGATCCACGGATGTTTGTCAAGTCGCACTTCCGCTGCCGGTGCATGTCTGTATCTGCGCCGGGACGCGGGGTAACCGCAAACACCGTGGCTTTAGCCCTGTGAACGCAACCGACGGAAATCCAGGGCGCGGGCTTCTACGTGTGGGCGCGACCCAAACCCATCGCTGCAGTTTAGTCGCCCACGGCGACCCTCGGCGGATCGTGGAGTCGCCCTTGGAGATCTTGCCGAGGGTAACGCTCCGCCGAACATCGGGATCTTTGCGCTGAACACAAGTCTTCGCATGGCGCAAAGATTTTGAAGGATTATGATCAGGATACCTCGTAGCCCTCCCGGCAGGCCGGCCTAAGCGCGGGTACAGGTGCGAGCGCACGTGCGGCCCCTGAACGGTTACAGCTTTTGTGTGGGGCCTTTGGACATGGCAAGCGCTTTACGGTAGATTGCCCCGTTGACGTCAAAGAGGCAACGTTCGGAAGTCGAGCCGCCGGTGGCGCTTGGCCTCTGGACGCCAGACTACAGGAGACACGCCGTATGTCCGCTATACCCACAGCGACGCCGGTTGACGACCGCCTCGGAACAGTTCAGGCGCTCGCACGGCAACTACGCATCGACAGCATCCGCTGCACCACGCGGGCCGGATCGGGCCACCCCACCTCCGCCCTCTCAGCCGCGGATTTAATGGCGGTTCTGCAAGCGGAGTATCTACGTTTCGACTGGAATGATCCCCGTAACCCCAATAATGACCGGCTGATCTTCAGTAAGGGCCACGCGTGCCCCTTGCTCTACAGCATGTTCAAAGCGGCCGGCGTGATCAGTGATGAAGAATTGCTGCGCCTGCGCACGCTGGGCAGTCCGCTGCAGGGGCATCCCAATCCGCATGTTTTAAAGTGGGTGGATGTGGCCACCGGCTCGCTGGGGCAGGGACTGGCCACCGGAGTGGGCATGGCGCTGAACGGAAAATATGTCGATCACCGGCCCTATCGGGTCTGGGTGCTCCTGGGCGACAGCGAAATGGCCGAAGGCTCAGTCTGGGAAGCGCTGGGCAAAGCCGCTCATTACAAGCTCGATAATCTTACCGCCATTTTGGATATGAATCGGTTGGGGCAGCGGGGAGAGACGGAACTGGGCTGGAACGGCCCCGCCTATGCGGCCCGGGCCAAGGCCTTCGGTTGGAAGGCGCTGCTCATCGATGGACACGACATCGCGGCGATCCGTAAGGCGTACGCCCAGGCCCGCCGGCGCAAAGAACAGCCGGTGCTCATCGTCGCCCGGACGGAAAAGGGACGGGGGGTCTCTTTCCTGGCGAATCAGGAAAATTGGCATGGCAAAGCGCTGTCCGTGGAACAACAGGCCAAAGCGTTGGAAGAACTCGGCGCCCCGACCGACCTGCGGGTTCCGGGGCCTCGGCCCGCCCGATATATTCCCGTGCCCAGTCCGGACGCGCCCATACTGACGCTGCCGGTCTACCCTCCAGGCACGGCGCAATCCACGCGCAAGGCCTACGGCGAATCCCTGGCGACACTGGGTGGATACGATACGGACGTGGTGGTGCTCGATGCGGAGGTATCCAATTCCACGTATGCGGAAGATTTTAAAAAAGTCTATCCCGAACGCTTCTTCGAAATGTACATTGCCGAGCAGCAAATGGTTTCCGCCGCGGTTGGTTTCGGTGTGTTGGGCAAAAAAGCCTTCGCCTCCACCTTCGCGGCCTTTTTCACCCGCGCCTACGATCAAATCCGCATGGCGGCCATTTCCAACGCGACGATTCGCCTCGCTGGTTCGCACGCCGGCGTGAGCATCGGGCAGGACGGCCCCTCGCAGATGGCCCTGGAAGATCTGGCCATGATGCGGGCGGTTTACGGCAGCACGGTCCTTTATCCGTGTGATCCGAACCAGACCGCCCAGCTGGTGGCGCTGATGGCGCGGCAGCCGGGTATTTCCTATCTGCGGACCACCCGTGAAAAAATGCCGGTGCTTTATACGCCGCAGGACCGGTTTGAAATCGGCGGCTCTAAAGTCCTGCGGCAGTCCAGCCAGGATCGCCTGACCATTGTCGCGGCCGGTATTACCGTCCACGAGGCCCTGCAGGCCTACGATCGGTTGGCCGAGGATGGCCTCGCGGTCCGCCTGATCGACCTGTACAGCGTCAAGCCGGTGGATAAGCCAACATTGCGGCAGGCGGCGGCGGAAACCGGCCACAAATTGATCGTGGTGGAGGACCATTGGGTACAGGGAGGTCTGGGTGATGCGGTGCTTGAGGCCTTCGCTGACGCGGGCACGCCGCTGCCACGGGTGGTAAAGCTGGCGGTGCGCGCCATGCCCGGCTCGGGCACGCCGGCGGAGCTGCTAAGCGCCGCCGGCATTGATGCGGCGCATATCGTCGCCGCCGCCAAGGCCCTGGTGTAGAGCTCTGTCACCAATAATTTTTCGGGTGCCCCGGCCGCCGCCATTCACCGGGTCGCGGCGGGCGAGTCGCCAAAGCCTGCCCGCCCACTGGCGGGGTGACCTGAAGCCCGGTGCTTTGGGTTCGGCGGCGGGTCTGGGGCTCTTTCTCCCACCAGAAATTTGTCGCTTGACCAAGCAGTAGGGGGCGGGACGATATAATGGGGTAACCTGAGCCGATGGAAGGACAAACTTATGCTTCTCTCGCTATCCCCCGAAATCCAACGCTACATTGATGAACAGGTCAAAGTTGGACGGTTTCCGACGCCAGAGGCTCTCGTCGAAGCGGCAATCACGGGCCTATAGAAAACCAACAACCAGGAATTAGACGAAAAAACTGTCGCCGTCATTAATGAGGCGGAAGAACAGGCTGACCGTGGCGAAGGCACAGATCTTAGCGTGTTTCGCGCTCAAATAAACAAGCGTTTTGTCGGGATTTAGCTCGACTTTTGCCAATTTTTGGAGTCTCACGCGGCCCGGCAAAGCTGATCCAGCAGCGTGAGGCGTAAAATTCGCGGGACTTTTAGCACACCCTTATGTTTTGGCGACCGTTTAAAAACTTCC